>CAYJHS010000154.1:0-6386 GCA_964369815.1 uncultured Desulfovibrionaceae bacterium | reverse complement strand
ATGCTGTCTATGAATATGGTGCCCATGCGGTGGGCGATACGGTAGGTAACGTACAACAAGCCAAGCTCATTCCTTTTAGAACACGAATTTCCTAAGGGTTGCCTATGTCGCTTTTGGAAAAGGATATAGCTGCACAGAAAGCAGAGCAAGGAATGCTTTCTCATTCCGCAAATCCTTCACGCCCTCGCCCCTCTCGTCCCATGGGCGGCATGTTCTCACCGCTTGCACAATATCCCGGAGCAGGCTATGAAGAAGTATTCTCGACGGGCAGAAAGCACGATACCCTCCCCGTCCTGCCCCAAAAAACTGCAAAAAAAGCGACCAAGGAAATTGTTCGCACCAAGGTGAGTATGGCGCACACAAAACAACACTCTTTTCGCTCGGCCTTGCTTTTGGTGGAGATGGAAGGTAATGCACGCATGGATAGAGCTGCCTTGCGTGATGCGGGTGTTAATCGTGTGCA
Organism: uncultured Desulfovibrionaceae bacterium; assembly: GCA_964369815.1. GTDB lineage: Bacteria > Desulfobacterota > Desulfovibrionia > Desulfovibrionales > Desulfovibrionaceae > CAYJAD01. The sequence goes on along the minus strand of CAYJHS010000154.1, from coordinate 5,923 downwards.
AGTCTTAACTTCTGGCCTTTTGGCAAGCAGGTTTCTCAGTCTTAAGACCCAACAAGGTGAAAGTACACAAGACCATAACCCGGTAAAAGGTGTTGATCTTGTCGTATGTCATCCTCGTCTTGAGGACATGTCCTCCCTGCAATGGATTGAACTTATTCGCTTAAATCCTGCTTTACGTCATCTTCCTGTTATAACCATTGCCGGTAGTGTTGAAGAAGGGGCGCTTTTTCAAGCTCTTAACTGCAACTTTACCAGCATCCTTACGCGCCCATATTAGCAAGATGATTTGCGTCTAACCTTAGCCAAGGTACAAGAAAAGACAGAAAAGGCTTTGGAAGCAAACAGCATTACTCAAGGGGCTGAAAGCACAGAAGAGTTTGAAAGTACCATAAAGCGTCTTGAAGGCTATCAGCATCAAAGCGGTAAAGGTGAGCAATATTTTCATGAAGGTTTAAAATTCTTGAAGGAAAAAGCTTGGGATAAAGCTATTGTTGCGCTTAATAAAGCTCTATATAATAAAGAGATGAAGGGCGAAGCCGAATATGGCCTTGCCGCAGCATGGCAAGGCAAAAAAAATATTGAAAAGCAATCGTATTATTTAAATGAAGCGTGCTTAAGCCTTGTGCGCTCACAAAAATGGGCAAGGGCGCGTCTTGCCTATACGCAGCTATTAAAGGTTATGCCCAATGCTTTAAATCCCTTCGTGCGCACAGCAGAAAGCCTTGTGCGGGCACAAAAATTTCGGGATGCCGGAGCAACTCTTGTTCTAGGGCTTGGTCTTGGCAATACTGAAGATGTGGTAGAGCGTATGGCGAGGGCATGTTTTTATACAGAAAATCCACCTTTTACCTTAAGTCAGATTCAAAAGGCTTTCACTGCGCAAGACCTTCAAAGCATAGTGCAAGCCCTGCCACAAGCGTTGCAAGCTTTTAGTGAAAAGCACGAAAAGTCTCTCCAAAAGCGTAGGGATGAACAGGCCCTTTTGCGCCAAAAAGCTCGTGAAATGAAGCCCGCTTCCTATGCACCTAGAGCCTTTGGTGGTTCAGTGCAAAATCATGAAGGGCAAAAGCAAAGTGTTCTTGGCGCTGACTTTTTGGACTTAGCCCCCTTAGGTGGCGGTAATACGAGTTTTGGTGAAGCGCATGATGAAGAATTCACTTTCATTCATGACCCTAAACTTGCCAAAAAACAAAAAGCTGCACGCAATAAGTCGTCAGAATCTTTTTTTTCCCGCAAAAACAAGAAAGATGCAGACGCAACAAAAAATCCTCAAAACACTGTACTTACGCCCTTACAAGAAGATGACTTGGCAGTGCAGATGTTTTCTCCTGGCTTAAATGAGCTTGCCACGGTTATTAAAACCACGTGGAAACTCATGAATCAAAAATAAGCTGGATTCAACGCTTCTTGCAGCATAAATCTTTGTTCAGTTCCCACAAAAAAATCACTGCTATGGCATTGTTTTGTTAAGACATACATCTTACTGTCCAAGTGCTATACAAGGACGCCTATTTAGATCTAATTAGCCGCATTGTAAAAGAAGCTTCACCAAACCTTACACATAAATTTTCAGGTATGCAGCATTAGGTTGTCGTGTGTTATACTTTCTCCCCCATTATTTTATAGTTGCACCTTTGCTAATATATGGCTATAGTGCCAACCTGTAAAAGCAGATAATGCTTTTAACACTGAATAAAACAAGCCCTTAGGAGGTCATATGTTGTTTGAATCCGTAGCCCATGCCATGGGTGCTCCTGCTGCAGGTGGCGCACAACCCAGCGGTGGTGAGATGTTTATGCAGTTTGTTCCCCTCATTCTTATGTTGGTGATTTTTTGGTTTTTGCTTATTCGTCCGCAAAAAAAACGTGCCCAAGAGCATAAAAATATGTTGGCAAATTTGAAACGCGGCGATTATATTATTACCTCCGGCGGTATGATTGGTCGTATTTTGGAACTCCAAGACGATACAGCCCTTATTGAATGTGGTGAGTCTACGTTGCGTATTACTCGTGGTGCCATTGGTGGCTTGCACAACTCTAACGCTGGTGGTAAAGCCAGCACCCCTCCTCCTGCGGACGAACCAAAGAAAGGATGAAGCATTTAAGCTCTTGAGGTTCAAGAAAAGCTTATAACGTTTTATTTTTTCGTACATTAATTTTTAATGCATCTTGTGCCTTTCCACAAAATATAGCTTTATGGTTTGGCACAGGATGCCTTTTGTTGGAAGGTGATTATGTCTTTGTCACGTTGGCGCATTGCTATTGCATTGCTCGTTTTTGTGGTAAGTCTTGTTTATGTACTGCCAAGTGTTCCTTTTATACAACAGTCATCCTTGGCAAAGCTACTGCCCAATTCTCGCATAAATCTTGGCCTTGACTTAAAAGGCGGCATCCATCTTACTCTTGAAGTAGAAGTAGAAAAAGCTGTTACCAATGCCTTGGCGCAAGTGGGACAAGATGTGCGTGTAGAAGCTCAAGATGGTGGCATGGCTGTGCTGCGCCCACGTATGATTGACGCTACTACCCTTGAGTTTATCCTTCTCAAAGCCAGTGACCAAGAAAAACTTGGCACCTTGCTCAAGGACAGATTTTCCAATGTGGAAGTAGTCAACACTACCACCACGGACAATGGGCAAGTGTTGTACAATGTGCGCTTTACTGCCGCCGCCGCCACGAATATTGCTAACATGGCACAAGACCAAGCCCTGCGTACCATTCGCAATCGTATTGACCAGTTTGGTGTAGCAGAACCGGACATTCGTAAACAAGCCGACTATCGTATCCAAATTCAGCTCCCCGGTATTTCTGACCCTCGCCGCGCTGTACAACTTATTGGGCAAACAGCACTTTTAGAGTTTATGATTGTGCGTAGTGACATAGACCCATATGCCGCTGTACTTCCTCCTGATGTCATTGCCTTGCCTATGATGGACTCTAAAGACCCATCCTTCCAAAATGCTGATGGCAAGCCTGCCATGATTGCCGTGAGCAAAGATGCTGTACTTACCGGCGAGGATGTGGTGGACGCGCGCCCAGGCTTTGACCAAATGAATGAAGCCTATGTGCTTATGAATTTTAACAGCCGTGGGTCTCAAATTTTTGAGCGTATTACCGGTGAAAATGTGGGCAAGCGTATGGCTATTGTCCTTGACCGTAAGGTCTATTCCGCACCTAATATTAATGAACGCATCCCCGGCGGAAGAGCCAGTATTACAGGCTCCTTCAGCACAGAAGAAGCGCAAGATTTAGCCCTTGTACTGCGTGCTGGTTCATTGCCAGCACCCGTGGTCATCCTAGAAGAACGCACCGTAGGCCCTTCTTTAGGGCAAGAGTCCATTGACAGCGGCATTTTAGCTGCCAGCGTAGGCGCCATTGCTGTGGTGATTTTCATGGCTATTTATTACGGTATGAGCGGTGTTATTGCCGACCTTATGCTCATTTTTACCATTACCATGCTCCTAGCCGGCCTTGCCGCCTTTGGTGCTACCTTAACCTTGCCGGGTATTGCGGGCATTGTGCTCACCATCGGTATGGCAGTTGACGCTAATGTGCTTATATTTGAACGCATTCGAGAAGAACTGCGCCGAGGGCTCACGCCCCTTGCGGCGGTGTCTGCAGGCTTTGAAAGGGCGTCGTTGTCCATCATTGACTCAAACCTCACCACCATCATTGCCACCATTGTGCTTTACCAATTCGGCACAGGCCCTGTGCGTGGCTTTGCAGTGACCCTCTCCCTTGGCATTATTGCTTCTATGTTCACGGCGGTCTTTGTTTCCCGTGGCATCTTTGAAGTATGGGCGAAAAAATCCAAAGCCATTAAAATATAAAGATAAGGAAGCACAACATGGGTTTTTCATTCGTTAAAGAAAATACAAATATAGACTTCGTTGGTAAGCGCAAAATTGCGTATGTTTTTTCCATAGCCTTTGTGATTATTGGTATTATACATATGGCGTTGGAGGGCGGCCCAAAGCTTGGCATTGACTTTGCCGGCGGTGTGGTGGTGCAAGTGCAATTTGCCAAGGATATGGATGACAATGCTTTGAAAAAAAGCCTTGATATTCCAGAACTTCCCGGCATCAGCACCCAGCGCTTTGGCGAAGATGGGCGTGAATATCTTTTACGCTTTTCTACTGTAACTGCTAATGCTGTGGAACTTCGAGAAAATGTGGAAAAAGCACTTGCTAAAGCCTTTCCCGATAACAAAGCAGAAATTCAGAGGCTTGAGCAAGTAGGGCCTAAGGTGGGCGCTGACCTTACCAATAAAGCTCTGGAGGCCATGTATTACGCTGTACTACTGATTGCGGTATATATTTCCGGCCGTTTTGAACAGCGTTGGATGACTGCCGCCCTTATGACAGTGGTGCTGTGGGGAAGTATGTATGGCATGGGCTTTACCGGCCTTGGCATGGGCTATCTGGTCATTGCAGCCCTGTGTATTACTGTGGGTATTTGCTGGAAGCTTCGGCTAAACTTTGCCCTTGGTGCCATTGTGGGGCTCTTGCACGACGTATTTATTACTGTGAGCATACTGAGTCTTCTCGGCACGGAACTTGACTTGAATGTGGTGGCGGCGCTTTTGACCCTTATCGGTTATTCACTAAACGATACCATCATTGTTTACGACCGTGTGCGTGAAAACCTCAAAAAGATGCAAGACATGACCCTTGCTGAAATTATTAACAAGAGTGTGAACCAGACCCTGTCTCGTACTATTTTGACTTCCGGTACTACCATGGCGGCGGCGTTGGCGCTGTTTGTCTTGGGCGGTGGTATTATCTATGACTTTGCTTTAACTATGCTTATTGGTGTAGTGGTTGGTACTTTCTCATCTGTGTATGTGTCTTCTGCCATCTTGCTTGCTCTTGGTAATACTGAAGACTATGTCCGTGCAGAGGTGGAAGAGGACTATGAGAAACCCGGTGAACATGGTATAGTGTAAGAAAGAAGGGGATAGCGTACGTTAATTCCACTTCATGAATTCATGTAATGATGTGTGAGGTTGGGTAAAGTTTTTTTTTCAGGGCAGCACCTATATACCATGCTGTCTCTAAGATTTTTTAGAGGAAATTTTTGTTGTCACAAAAGTTTCCTCTATTTTTTTTAAAACTTAGGGCAACAGTGAGGTATTAATTCCGTTATTAATTGTATCTTTAAAAATAGATGAACGTAGCTATTGCCTTAACTCAGCATCAAGAGTGGGTGTTTTCTACCGTTTTTCTTTGGTTTAGCATAAAAATACTGGCATCAATATATGTGGATGCCAATTGTATTTTTATGCTAAACCAAAGAAAAACTGAACTTCATATATAGCAAGGGGGATTCATTGCACAGCAGGGTAAGCTGGCTATGGGGATGTTGCAAAATGCAATTGATGCCGATGAAATTGACATCAGCATTTTGCAATGTCCCTATCCGCTAGCGATTAATTAAAAGGTGTGTTTTGCTGATTTAAGGCAACAGCATCTTAGCGGCAAAGGCGGCAGCACCAAAGCCATTATCAATATTGCACACGGCTATGCCTGGCACACAACTGCATAACATGGAAGAAAGGGCCGCTGCTCCTTTGGCGCCAACCCCATAGCCCACTGAGGTGGGAACCGCAAGCACAGGACAGCGCACAAAGCCTGCCACAATGCCCGGAAGTGCTCCTTCCATGCCAGCTACCGCAATAATAATTTTTGCCTTTTGTAAGGCTGGCACGTGGGGAGATAAACGGTGCAAGCCTGCCACGCCCACATCGGCAATAAAGGCAGCTTCTATGCCCCAAAAATGCAGAGCGCCAAAGGCTTCAAGGGCCACGGGTCGGTCGGCGCCTCCGGCAGAAATCACCACGGCATCACCGTGCTGAGGCCATGGTGTTGCAGGAGAGTTTTGTGGTAATTGTTTGCCAAGGGAAAATAGGCGGGCGTCTGGCATGAGCG
>CAYJHS010000153.1:0-6455 GCA_964369815.1 uncultured Desulfovibrionaceae bacterium | reverse complement strand
TGTCACCCCCCCCCACCCCACCCCCCACCCCCCCCCCCCCCCCCCCAAAAAAATCTCCCCAAAAAACCCCCCAAAAAAATCTCAACAAACTATTCAGGTTTTCCCCAAAGTATCTTCCATTCGGTAATTTTTTGCAGGGCATCCATGGGACTTAAAAGTTCTGGGTTGCAGTCTTGCAAAATTTGTATGAGCGGATGCACGGGGGGTGTTTCTCCTTGGTTCCCCATGAAGGGCAGAGGAGGTGGCGGGTCGAAGCTTTCTTTTGGTGGTAGGTCAAGGCCGGGTAGGGTGCTTTTACTCGCTATGGGGGCGGAGCAAGAAGATTTTTGCTCTTTATTTTCAAGGCTTTCTAGTATTTGCCGTGCTCTTTGTACCACGGGCATGGGGACTCCGGCAAGCTTGGCTACTTCTACACCATAACTGCGGTCGGAGGGGCCGGGCACAAGACGATGCAAGAAAAGTATTTCCCCTCCGTGTTCACAAATAGCTATGTTCATGGTGAAAACATTAGGGATGATGGATTCTAAAGCTGTGAGCTCATGGTAGTGGGTGGCAAAAAGGGTGCGGATAGTACCTTGGTGGCGCTTGCTCAGCTCTTCTACTACTGCCCAAGCTAGGGCAAGGCCGTCATAGGTGCTGGTGCCACGTCCAATTTCGACGAGAATGACAAGGCATTATTTAGAAAATTTTATCTACAGGGTCAAGACTTCCGTGGCTTGCGGGTACCTAGGAGCCCATCTGCGCCCGAAGGCAAATAATAGCTGTTTGGCGTAACACTGTGGATTTACCTGCCATGTTGGGGCCGGTAAGTAGGCAGAGGCGGCGGCGCTTGTCGAGGGTCAGATCATTGGCTACAAAATTGCCTGTACCAATGATAGATTCTACTACGGGGTGACGTCCCTCTCGGATGACAAGCTCTTGTTGGCTAGTAAATTCTGGCGCAGTCCAGTGGTTTTGGTGAGCTACGTGGGCAAGACACTGCCAATAATCCAGCTCTGCCAAGCAGTGTGCAGTGAATAAAATACGGCTCCGCTGAAGGTTAATTTTTTCCCGTAGGTCTTGGAATAGGGTGTATTCAAGACTTTTACGCTTTTCGGCGGCTTGCAGAATGTGCTCTTCCAGTTCTTTGAGGGCGACAGTGGTAAAACGTTCGGCATTGGCGAGTGTTTGGCGGCGCATGAAATGCTCTGGGATTTCTCCTTGTTGCGCGCGGCTTAATTCAAAGTAGTAGCCAAAAACCCTATTAAAACCAAGCTTGAGCTTGCTTAGGCCGGTATTTTCTTGCTCATGTGCCAGCATAGCTTGCAGTTTTTGTTCACCATGTTCTGCATAGTCCATAAGCGTATCAAGCTCAGGATGAAAGCCTTGCTTAAACAGGCCGCCGTCGGTGATGAGGTTTGGCGGATTATCCACAAAGGATTCGTTTAAAAGCGTTGCTACATCTTCTAGTCCATCCCAGTGCTCCATGAGCTTGGAAAGGCTTGAGGGTATGACTGCTGGGCTTGGAGTGGCAGTGGTCTCTTGCTTGCTAGAGGCAATGCTCTTGGGGATGGCTGGTAGATTTGCTAAAGAATTACGCAAAGCAATGTAATCGCGAGGCATGGCACGCTGTAGGTGGATACGTGTGGAGATGCGCTCTAGGTCAAAAATCCCTTTGAGGGCTTCACGTAGGTGGCGGCGTATTTCATGATTATTGTAAAAAAAAGTAACAACGTCTTGATGTTGTGTAATGGGGGCAGTGTCACGCCAAGGATGGCGCAAACGTTCTTCCATAAGTCGTCCCCCCATAGGGGTGAGGGTGTGGTCGAGCACATACCAGAGCGTACCTCGTCCTTTACGTCCGTTAAGGCGCTCAAATGTTTCAAGATTACGTTCTGTAAGCTCGTCAATGAGTAAATGTTTTTGCAAATCAAGAGGGCTAAATGCCTGCAAATGGCGAATGTCGCAGCGTTGCACTTGAGCTAAATAGACGAGCAGGGCGCCGCAGGCTCGTGTGAGTTCGGGCTTTTGGGCAAGGCCGAGGGCGGCAAGCTCTTGTACTCCTTGAGCTTCTAGAAGTAGGCGGGTGTTGTTGTTAAGGTCAAAATGACTTCGCTCAGCTACTTTTATAAGCTGCATATTTTCAAGTAAAAGACCGGTAGGTACTTTTTCTGTGTCGGGCAATAGGAGTTCACGAGGGGCAAGCTTTTGTATCCATTGCCAAAGTTCAGCAGTTTTTGCGCCGTATATGCCGGACCACTTTCCTGTGGAAGTGTCTACCCAAGCGAGTGCTCCTTTAGGGGGCTTTGACGAGGGTATCTGTTGTGAATCTAAAAAAAGTGCCGCTAGGTAGTTATGGCTTTTGGCATCTAAGTTGTCGTCTTCAATGACTGTTCCTGGTGTGATAACCTGAGTTACCTCTCTTTTGACAATGCCTTTACTGCTTTTAGGGTCTTCCACTTGCTCACAAATAGCCACATGATACCCCTTGGCGATGAGCTGGGTAAGGTAGCCTTTGACCGAGTGCCATGGCACGCCGCACATAGGTACAGGATCTGGGCTGTCCTTGTGACGGGCGGTGAGGGTGATTTGTAATTCTTTGGCAGTGGTTACGGCGTCTTCGTAGAAGAGTTCATAAAAATCTCCCATGCGGTAAAAGAGCAAGCAGTCTTTATATTCAGCCTTGATGCGCAAATATTGTTCAAACATGGGGGTGAGTTTTTTGGGAGGCGCAAGGAAAGAATCGGGCTTTGTTTCTTGATTTTCAGACGGTGCAGCATTTGATGCGGGAGAAAATTTTGTCATGGTGCTTCATGGGTAAGGGGATATATTTATTAAGGATAAAAATTGTTTTTACCCATCTTTTCATGGAAAGAACACATACAATTTTTAAACACAGAAGGTGTTCCTTGTTTGTTCTCTTATAAGGAGTGTAACAAACAAGGAACACAGCTTAATATATTTAAAAGCTTCTAAACGGTAAAAATACAGCGAGTATTATGCGCCCTTGTTAGGGTCAGGAGCGGTGATGTCATCAGCAGCATTTTCAGCTTTTACGTCTACTGTTTTATCCTTGGTGTCGTCTTGTTTTTTATCTTCTTTTTGGGTTTCAGTTGTCTCTTTTGTTTCTTTTGGGGTCACGGGAAGAGCCTTAGCCTGGGTGGCACGCAAAGAAGCGACTTCTTTTTCAAGGCTACGCACACGCCAAGTGGCCTTCATAAGACGTGCAGAAATGCTCATTTTGTCCCAAATAAGTGCCATAACTGCCAAAATTGCACCTACAAAGAAAGCAGCAAGCACCAAGAAGTAAAAAGGCAGGGAGATAGACTTCATAGGGTCTAAGAAGAACAGATGCAAGTTTAAGGTCATTTCTGTGGATAGGGTAGCTTGATTTTGGAAGAAGAAAATCATGCTCACAAAAAAGAATAATACCAAAATAATAACTTTCAAATAACGCATACCGAGGCCTCCTCATGCCTTTGGAAATGATTTTTCAAAAAAGGGTTTAAGAGCCAAATATGTGGCATGGAGATGCTCCGGTACCATGCGCACTTCGTCCATAACTGCCATAAAAGAAGAGTCGCCGTTCCAGCGAGGCACAAGGTGAAAATGTAAATGTTCACGAATGCCCGCTCCTGCGGCTTCTCCTAAGTTTAAACCAATATTAATTCCCTGACAATGAAAGCGTTCCTGCAAAATGGCAGTGCAACGCTGTAGAAAGTCCATCATTTCGGTGCTTTCATCTGTTGTCAAAGCGGTAAAATCCATAAGGTGCCTATATGGTGTGACCATAATATGCCCATTATTATACGGAAATTTGTTCATTATAACGAAGCAGTGCCTCCCCCTGTGCAGGATAAGGCGTTCTTCGTCTTCATCCTCATGCTTAGGTAAACAAAAGACACATTGATCCGGCTTAGGGCCTAGAATATAAGACAAACGCCACGGCGCCCAAAGTACCTTCATGGGAGGTGCTCCTTAATACTTTGCAAGGATAGAAACTATGTACACTTTTTAACGCCTAGGGGCAAGTCTGAATAAGGTGAAAAAAGTACAATCTTCATTTTAGTCAGGGCCCATAAACTACTATTAGCTATGTTATTGCTCTTTTTGCCAAAGCTCTTTAAGCCAAATAGGCACGGCGCAAGGTTTGCCTTCGGTATTGACTACGGCATGTTCTGTACTGCCTTCAGCTAAAATCTTACTCTTGTCTTCATTGTATAATTCATATACAAAGTGTATGGATGCTCGACCCCACTTAGCAATACCCACATGAATGTGTAGAAGGTCATCGTACTTAGCTGGCGAGCGATAACGACACGTTGCCTCGCGCACTGGTAAAAAGAATCCTTTTGCCTCAACATCAGAATAACTCATGCCACGAGTGCGGATAAATTCACTGCGAGAGCGCTCAAATATATGCAAATATTCAGCGTAGTAAAGCACTTTCATACAGTCTGTTTCACCATAAGAAACGCGGTGTGTAAGCCAGCAATGGGGAGTGGGAAAGTCTTTCATATATTTCCTTTTTGTATGATTCTTTGGAGTTCACTTGATGCGAACAGATATTTTAACTAGGCAACAACTTACACCTTTGTATAGGTGCCTTGTGATACTTTCTTGTGCTTTATTGCTTGTAGCCTGTGAAGTGCAAACAGCAAAACATCCTTTGGGGCACATACAAAATACTGAAAGTGCTACGGATTTTGTACAAAAACTATCTGTCGCCGGACAGCACATGCGTTCATGGCGCGAACTTACACCCACTTTGCAAAAGAGCTTAAGTTATGTCAAAGCAAAAAATCAAAAAGCCTTTGCCATTAAGCGTACAGGACTTGTGCTCACTTGGGAACAATTACGTCAAAGCCTTGAAGAGCTTATGGAAATTATACCAAAGCTTGATAAAAATCCAGAGCTTTTATTAGAGCACTTTAAATGGGTAAAGATGGAACAAGGTATTCATTTTACCGGATATTATGAACCAATAGTGCTGGCAAGTCGTACTTTTAAGGAAGGATACTTTCCCATATATAAACGGCCGCCAGAGTTAACACTTTTTCGCCGAAAAAGGATTAAATTTTTTAGTCGTGAAGCCATAGATTCTCAGAAAATGCTTGCAAATAGGGGCCTTGAACTTGCATGGGCCAAAAGCCTTGTGGATATATTTTATATGCAAATTCAAGGATCTGGAAAATTGCTTTTTGAAGATGGAAGTACAGCTTACATAAACTATGCTGGGCAAAATGGGCATAAATACACTATTTTAGGGAAGACAATGCGCGAAATGGGGCTCATTAGTCGCGGCAATGTACTAGAACAACGTAAGTGGTTTTTGAAAAACCCCACTCGAATACAAGAAATTTTGAACACCAACCCTAGTTATGTATTTTTTAGCCCAGGGAAGCATGGAGTGCGAGGAGCCATGGGGCGTATTCTTGATCCTCTGCGTAGCCTTGCCAGTGATAGAAAATATATTCCCCTAGGGGCTATCGTGGCTTATGGCCTAAATATGCCACATATATTAACGGGAAAGTCCCCCATGCGTGGCCTTGCATTTACCCAAGATGTGGGGGGAGCTATTCGGGGTAATCGTTGTGATATTTTTATGGGAAATGGACCAATTGCAGAATATAGAGCTTCACTTTTACATACGCATGGCTTAGCATGGGTGCTCGTGAGCAAGAAAGCTTTGGAAACTAAAGAAAAAAAAGATAATAAAGAAAAAAATACGACAACAAAGAAAACAAAGGAGTAAAAAAATGATGTTCTTACAAAAATTTATCCCCAAAAAAGCATGTTTTTTCCTGCTCATGTGTGCGCTGTTACCTCTTAGCGCAAGCCATGCACAGGAAGATAAAAATGCCATCCCCGAAGTGGAAGTTATGGCGAAATTTATGGACTTAAGCCCCGGTTATGTAGCTATGTCCACTGATGGACGTACTTTTTTGACGGTTTCACCCTTCACTAATCCAAAAGACAAAGTTGTGGAACTTTTCAAAGATGGGAGCACTAAACCCTATCCCGAAGCCAAATATGTAAGCGGCAAGGATTCTGTTATTCAAGGCACCATCGGTATGAAGATGGATAGTAAGGATAATTTGTGGGTGCTTGACCTTGAAAAAAGAGCTTTTGTTGTTTTTGACACCAAAAACAATACTTTACTTAAAATAATGCCTGTGCCGGCCAATGCCTTGAAGGAAACGTCGTTCTTACAAGATTTTGTGCTGGATGAAAAAAATGGCAGAATTATTATTGCTGACCCCACCCGTGGGAAAGATCCAAAAAGCCCGGCTTTTATAGTGATGGATATGCAAACTGGTAAGGCCACTCGTATGGCTGAAAACCATAAAGCTTTACTTTCTGAAAAGAAAAACGGATCTCCTGTTAACCCTATTGCCATAGAACCTACCAGTGGCTGGGTGTACTTTGGCTCCCTGCTTGGTACCAAGGTCTTTCGTGTACCTGCGAGCAGTTTT
>CAYJHS010000152.1:5700-6482 GCA_964369815.1 uncultured Desulfovibrionaceae bacterium | reverse complement strand
TATTTAAACAGTGATTTATCAAAAAAAGCCTGTCTCTCATCAATGCGACAAGAGACAGGCTAAGAATTATATAAAGTAGTACTTAGAATCTTTGGGAGCGTGAAATTTTCTACCAGTGTCCACACCCCTTGTGATTGCTAGTGCAAATACTTTGCTAGTCCCATTCACGTTTATCTTCAATGGGGCGTAACTGCGGAGGCAAACTACCGGGGTTTAATATAATCAAGGTTGGGCGCAATTTAATTTTTTCACGGAAGGCATGTAAAAGTTCATCTTCGCGTCTAAAATCACTGGTTTCCACAAAGAGTACCATTTCGTCAATGCCACCGGGGTTGGTTACCTCGATTTGCCAGCGTTTAATTTCTTCAAAGTTACTCATTACTTGTTCAACCTGATGCGGATATACAAACATGCCCTTGATGCGTGCAGTGGTGTCCACACGCCCGACGATAGCACCAAGGCGTGGGCTGGTACGTCCACAAGCACAGGGGTTACGGTCGATATAGGATAAATCCCCTGTGGCTAAGCGGATGAGTGGATAAGCTTTATTAAAGGCAGTGACCACAATTTCGCCTACTTCGCCGTCTTTGAGTGGAATACCGGTGTCTGGGTGACAAATTTCCACATAACAACGGTTGGCAATGTGCAGGCCGGTTTTGTGGAAACATTCATAGCCGATACAGCCTACGTCTGCCGTACCATAGCCTTGGCGCAAAAGTAAATCATACTTCTTTTCAAGCTGATTACGCATCTTCTCAGAAAGGCGCTCCCCAGTTACAACA
>CAYJHS010000152.1:0-5690 GCA_964369815.1 uncultured Desulfovibrionaceae bacterium | reverse complement strand
TCAAGGAAGATGTCTTTGCGTAAATTAAGGCCTTTTTCTTCAGCTCTTTGAGCCAAGTGCAAGAGAAAACTAGGTGTGCCAACATAGCCGGCAACACGCAGTTTTTGCATAATATCAAGCTGTGTTATAGCATCAGAAGGGCCAGCAGGAATGACGGCGCAACCAAGGTTGCGCAAGGGTTCTTCAAACATCAAACCCGCAGGGGAGAGGTGATAGTTAAAGGTCACTTGCACAGCATCTCCGGGACGAAAGCCGGCGGAATAAAAGGCTTCGGTATAGCCCCAGTAATCATCTCCTCTATCTTCTGGATCAAAAATGGGTCCAGGAGACAAGAAAACACGCTTTAAATCCCCAATATCCTTGGTAAGCAAGCCCCCAAGACGTGGCCCCATGGACTGTAAAAAGATAAGCTCTTTTTTCTTCAAAATGGGAATATGCTTAATATCGGTAATGGTTTTGAACTTATCCACATTAAATTGCGCACGGTCAAAGCGCTTTTTTACATCCTCAGAGTAACGATAAGCATAGGACAGTAAGTCTTTTAATTGAATAAGATAAAACTGTTTACGCTCGCTAAAATCAAGCACTTCTTTACGATTGTAAATGCCTTCGGTACGATCTTTACGTGTCATTGTACACTCCCCAAAGTAATTAAATTAAGAATTACAGATGCTTTTTATAGCAATCTGCTAAAAATTCACTCTTTTAACAGTTGTCCTAAATCTGAAATAGCTTGTGAAAATCTTCTTTGTGAACGAGTCAAGCATCTATAGACACAACAAAAAAATTTTTCTAAAAGAGACATGTTGCTTGACTTTATGTATGTCCTATGCGCCAAAAGTAAATGATATGCAACAATTTTTTTTATATTGTTATATTTCAAATGATTATAGGGTGAACAAATAATAGTGAATACTCAGTGAAGTAGGGGCTTACCCCAAAATACAATGCCTTTACCCATTTTCACCATTGCCACCCTTAATATAGTAGTGAGGAAGTATGCGTTCAATTTATGTTCAATCTACCGACCCGATGTTTAATCTTGCTTTAGAAGAGTGGCTTTTTGCCAACCTTGATACTCATGATGCCGGCTACTTTTTATTATGGCATAATGCCCCTTGTATTATTGTTGGGCGCCATCAAAATACTTTTCAAGAAATCAATACATCCTTAGTAGATGCTTATAATTTACCTGTGGTGAGACGCATGACTGGCGGAGGGGCTGTATATCATGATTTAGGTAATGTAAATTTTTCCTTTATTCGCCCTTTGCAAGCAGGGGAGCACGGTCATATTGATTTTGCAACTTTTCTTAATCCCATGGTAGATGCTTTGCAACGGCTAGGAATTAATGCCGTTTTTAGCTCTCGCAATGATCTGACAGTGGGTGAAAAAAAGATTTCCGGCTCTGCGCAGCTGCGCCGTGCTGGTAAGGTCTTACATCACGGCACATTACTTGTGCATTTGGACTTAGACATGCTAGGAGCGGTGCTCACGGGAGCACCAGATAAATATTTATCCAAGGGGATTAGTTCGGTACGCAGCAGGGTAACGAACATTAGTGAGCTGTTATCCCAAAGCATAAGCCCTGAAACACATATGCATACTATTAAAGAAACTTTAATGCAGTATATTGCGCCCGAACAGATGTCCACTACGCCGGCTATGGAAGCTGGTGCTCGAAAGCTTATGCAGGAAAAGTACAATACCCATGCATGGAATTATGGTGCTTCTCCGGCTTTTACTGAGCTTAAAAAAGAACGCTTTAGCTTTGGTCTTGTGGAGTGTCATATTAATGTTCATAAAGGCATCATAAGCGAAGTGAAAATTTTTGGTGATTTTTTTGCGCAGCGTCCTGTTGAAGAGCTGGAAAAATGTTTTCAAGGAGCTTCCTACACCTCTGAAGGTATTGGCAAAGCCTTAAAGGATGTGCAACTTGCAGAATATTTTTCTGGTTGTGATGAGGAAGATATGCGACGCTTTTTCTGCACATTTTAAGCGATATTGTGCATCATATACAGTTTAAAACCATTTTTGTGGATAATCTTTCTTTCCTGTGAAACGGGCAAAAAGGTAGCCCAAGCATACGATGAGGCTAGAGCCTATTAGGCAAGGTACAATGGCATAGGTGTAGCCAAGGCTTTTAATGTTTTCACTACCCACGACAGCTAATAGTGCCGTTGCTCCTCCTGGTGGGTGGAGGCTCTTGGTAATGGTCATACAAAAAATAGCGGCAGAAACACTGGTGCAGTCTGCTAGCATAAAGTGGTAACCCAGTAAAAGATCGCAAGTGACTCCGGCAATGGCGGAAATAAATTGCCCTCCGATGACATTACGTGGCTGCGCCAGTGGACTTGAGGGCACCCCAAAGACCAAAACAATACTTGCCCCAAAGGAAGCCATGAGAAATTCAATGTGCTGAGTTTGGAATATCCAACGGTCAAGAAGAGCAATACATAATAAACAAAAGGAAGACCCTACCCACGTCCAGAACATGTCCAGCTGGTCGTGGTGTTTTTCGTAAAACTCTTTGTATATAAATCGTGGGCGCACAGTCCTTTACTCCTTGCCATTCACTTTTTTTAGTTGACTCTTTGGTGGCAGCCAATACTTTTTTTATTCCGCAATGCGGCTTGAGTAATTACATAGGCCGTATGCGAACCGTGGAAAAGCTGAATAAGTGCCGGAGAAATGAGCGTGTGTCTATAAAAATCATGAATATGGCGTGAAAGCTCTCGCAAATCCACAAAGGCGCGGCGCAGACGTGCGCTATTGCGGCTAATACCCACATAGTTCCACATGGTGTGACGGATGGTTGACCAGTCTTGTGCAATGAGGGCAGGGTCATCGTGCTTTTCTCGTCCGGAATGTTCCCAGTCTGGAATGGCGTCAGCCAAACTTGATGAAATACTGTCTTCGCCACGGCTTCGTGCCACAATGTCCTTAGCAGCAGCAAAACCCCACGTGAGTGCTTCTAACAGTGATGTACTGGCAAGACGGTTAGCTCCGTGTAAGCCTGTACAGGCGCATTCCCCGATGGCATATAGGCCACGTAAGTCTGTTCTGCCATGTAAGTCCGTTAAAATACCACCGCAAAAATAATGCGCCGCTGGCACCACAGGGATATACTCCTTGTGAATATCCACACCAATGGCTTTACAATTTTTAAGAATAGTGGGAAAGCGTTTTGCCAAGTCCAGCTTAATAGGGCTAGGGTCTAAATATAAGCATGGTGCTCCAGAAGTAAGCATTTCATTCACCATAGCTTGTGACACAATGTCACGAGGAGCAAGCTCTTTTCGGGCATCATATTTGTGCATGAAGGGATTGCCTTCTGCATCTAAAAGTTGCGCTCCTTCACCTCGCATGGCTTCTGTAATAAGCTGACATTGCTGCCGTAGTTTGCTATAAAGCGCAGTAGGGTGAAATTGTACAAATTCCACATTGGCCAGCGCCACTTGCGCCCTATGCGCCATGGAAATGGCAGAGCCCACCGAAGAAGGAGTATTGGTGGAGTGTAAGAATATACCCCCGACACCTCCACTGGCAAGAATGGTCCACGGCGCCAGCAAGGTTTGTACTTGCCCGATGCTTTTATTGTATACATAGGCACCGGCGCAGCTATTTTCCACCTTATAGCGATAGTCAGAGCGGCGTGCATGGTGACGGCTGGTCAATAAATCAATGGCATAGCATTGGAGCAGACAGGTAATGCGAGGATGCTCCTTAACAGCTTTAATGAGCGCCTGCATAATAGACGCACCCGTATAGTCAGCTGTGTGTATAATTCTCGGGATTTTATGCCCGCCTTCTCGGGTGAGGTCCCATTGTCCGTCCGCATCCTTATCAAAGGGCACATTGATCCTTTGCAAAAGTATACGCTCCACTACCTTTGGCCCCTCAGAGCATAGATATTGAACAGCTTTGCCATAATTATAATTGTGTCCGGCATCAAGAATGTCTTTTTCAAGGGCTAGAGCGTCATTATCCTCTCGAGATTTATAGATGATACCACCTTGCGCCAATTCTGAATTCCCCCCGCCAAGCTCTGCCTCAGAAGACACGAGCAAAACTTCAACCCCAGCATCGGCAAGGGTCAAGGCCGCAGTACAGCCCGCAAGACCGGAGCCAATAATAAGAACTTGGCTATTGTGTCGTATTTCTTGCATATATATTCCTATTTGGGGGAATTAATTGAGGGAGAACTTTTTTGAAAAAAGTTTTCCCCAAAACCCCCTTTCAAAAAACGTTCAATGCGGCAACATGTTGTTGTTACAAGTGATATATTGGCGCAATGAAGTTTTTATAAGTAGTTATTTGGAAACAAAAAACTACTCAAGGTGTATCTAAATATTAGCTTTTGCACACACGTCTAACATGCGTTCCAATGAGCTTTTGGCCGTTGCAACTTGCTCTTTTGGAATGCGTACCGGTGTTGCAGTGTTGTTATTAATGTCTTGTAATGTTTTGAGAAGCTTTTCTTCTGTAATAAGTCCCATATCTGCACAGTACACTGAACGTAAAGGGATAACGGTACAGTGTTTGGCATAGTCATCACGTAAGCGTTCGACCAAATTACCTTCGGTGCCTACAATGACAGTACTCCCCTTGGGGCTTTTTTTCACGGCTTCAATCAGATAGGTGGTGGAGCCGGAGCCATCCGACGCTGCTACCACATGGGGGGGGCTTTCGGGGTGTACAACTACGCTACAGTCTGCATATTGTTGTCGAAAAGCTGCAATATGCTCCAGAGTGAACTCCTCATGAATGGGACAATATCCCGGCCAAAGGAGGATTTTTGCTTGACTAATAGCCTGCATGTCAAGATCTGCACCTTCATTGTTGACGTTGAGCTCATGCCAATCTTGTTCACCTAGCCCAAGTTGCACAGCCATGTTTCGTCCTAGGTTTTTGACAGCTAAAAAGATAACAAAACCGCCATTTTCTCCCTGTGCTGCCGTATCAAGTGCCCACTGTAACATGGTCTTGGCATTGGCAGAAGTACATACCGCCCCTTCATAGCGCACCACTACGTCTTTAACCGCTAGAGATGTATTCACATAAGCTAGAGGGACAATTTTACGCCCTTCTGACATGGCTTTTTTGTGTAATAAATCCATAATTTTATTTAAAAGCGGCGCCGGTGTCATGAGTGACATGTCACAATTAGCCTTTGGGTCAGGAATATAGATATTTTGACCATCTCTTGCCAAAAGAGCCCCTGATTCCGCCATAAAGTACACCCCACAAAAGATAATGTGTGGGGCTGTTTCCTTAGCCACTTTGCGAGCACGCTCGAAAGAGTCGCCTGTAATATCACAGTATTTTATAATAGCGTCACTTTGATAGTGGTGCCCCACAATGCATACTTTATCCCCAAGAGAAGTTTTTAATGCACGTATTTCTTGTTCTATCATATTTAGTCCTATTTTTCTTTATTAAATGGAAATTCTTAAGCTAAAGTCCGCTGTTGGTGCCGAATGTGTTAAACGTCCCACAGATATAAAATCCGCACGGCGTTGCCCTCCAGCACAGGCATATTCGCGAATAGTATCATAATTCATGCCGCCGCTTAGCTCTACCTCAATATGCTGGGGAATAAGCGGTAAACAGGGGGGTAAGTCGTTAGGAGCAGGGCCCATAATAGGCATATTGTCGAGCATGATACGTTCCACGTTTGTAGTGATGGC
>CAYJHS010000151.1:0-6513 GCA_964369815.1 uncultured Desulfovibrionaceae bacterium | reverse complement strand
TTGAACGACTAACAAGTGATAAAATGGCAAATTAGAGTGCCAAAAAACTCTACTCACTTGTGAAAAAAATATATTGACAAGTGCTACAAAAAAAATTAGCACTAAAATGTATAAGAAAAACTACTATGCTTTTGTTACTTCAGTTCAAACCATTCAATGATGCCAAAATTTATATATCTTTGTATTTTTTATTTACAATATTCGGCCAAAACCTATTAAGACTTTAGTTACATATTCTATGTTGTTTATGTGATTTTTTGTGTAAACTGACCTCTAACCAAGGAGAACCTATGTCATTAAAACGCAAACGCATCTGGTTTGGTGCTATTGTGTTGGGCGTGGTCTGTTTGATGCTCGGAGCTGTCACTGTGCAAACATCCACCGATGAGTTCTGTATGAGCTGTCATGAGATGAAAATCTACAAAGAAGAGCTTCTGGCATCACCACACGCTAAAGACGCAGACGGTAAAGCCATAAGTTGTGCACAATGTCACATTCCGGGTAGCAATATTGTACGTATGCTTGCTGCTAAAAGTTATTTAGGTGTGGGCGATATTTGGGCCCACTTTACGGGCGAGCCATATAACCTTGACCGAGCCCGTATGCAAGTGGTTGCACGACGCTTTACTGATGATAGTAATTGTCGTGCTTGCCATGAAGATTTAACTCGCAATGCTAAAAATGACGGCCCTATATCTATAGAAGGTCAACTGGCACACGATGCTTATTTGGGCAAGAATGGCCAATCTCGCAGCGGCTGTGCTGGCTGTCATACCAACATGGCTCACCTCCCCGTATTTGATCAACGCATACCAAAAAATGCAGAGTTTCTTACTAAGCTCAAAGAAAATGCTAAGCTTAAGGAGTCACAAGAATGATGTCATATTTACGCAAACCAAGTGTTGCTATCCTTTTGGCTTTATTGTTAATAGGTGGTGGCTACTTTGCTTATATAACATGGGCGTTCCCTGTTGTTAAGTGTGAAGCCGCAAAACATTTAGAGCCCCCCACTGCTATGGTGGGCGACTGTTATGGTTGCCACGTCAAGGCTACTCCTAAGGTGGCCCAAGAGTGGTACGAGAGTAAACATGGGGTTACATTAGTACGCTGTCAAACTTGCCACGGTCAGCCTGATGGTAAAGGTTCCTTACCCTTTACCAGAAAGCCTGGTGTAGCCGTTTGCCAAAGCTGCCACGCTCCTGCCATTGAGCGTATGGAAGCCAAGTTTGGCAAACGAGATGATTGCGCCACTTGTCACCTTGCGCACCAAAGCCCCATTCATGGTAAGGCTTATACATTCCGTCAAGTTACCACCAAGACTACGCTGGATGAGGAGAAATAGTTATGAGTAGTATATCATCAAGACGTGATTTTTTACGTGCACTAGCTTTTTCTACTGCCATGGCCACCATACCTGGGCTTTGCAATGCTAGCAACGTACTTGCTGCCATGAAGGACCCCAATGCTCCCGATAAGTGGGTTAAGGGTGTGTGCCGTTATTGCGGTACTGGCTGTGGTGTGCTTGTAGGTGTTAAGGATGGAAAGGCCATAAGCATTAAGGGTGATCCCAATAATCACAATGAGGGCCTACTTTGTCTAAAGGGTGCCATGCTTATCCCTGTGCTTAACTCTAAGGATAGAGTCACAAGCCCAATGGTACGCAGGAAAAAAGGTGCCCCCCTTGAGCCAATTTCGTGGGATGAAGCACTTGACCTTATGGCCAAAAAATTCCGTACTGCCATTGACACACATGGCCCAGACTCAGTTGCTTGGTATGGTTCAGGTCAATGCCTTACCGAAGAAACCTACGTGGCCAACAAGCTATTTAAAGCAGGATTTAGAACTAATAATGTGGACGGAAACCCCCGTCTTTGCATGGCTTCTGCTGTGGGTGGCTATCTGTCAACATTTGGTAAAGACGAGCCCATGGGCACCTACCAAGATATAGATGCAGCGTCTTGCTTCTTTATTATTGGTTCTAACACGTCAGAGGCACATCCGGTACTTTTCCGCCGCATTGCCCGCCGTAAGCAGGCTGAACCCAATGTTAAAGTAATTGTGGCAGACCCACGCCGCACCAATACCTCACGCATAGCCGATTTACATATAGCTTTTAAGCCAGGTACAGACATTGCGCTCATGCATGCCATGGCTTGGGTTATCATCCATGAAGAGCTTGATAATCCACGTTTTATGGAACGTTATGTCAATTTTATGGGGCCAGATGCCAAACCATCTGATTTTGAGAATTATAAATTATTCTTGGAAAACTATACTCCTGAAATAGCATCTAAAATTTGTGACGTACCTGTAGAAGACATCTATAAAGCTGGACGCATGTTCGCTGAGGCTTCTGCCAGTATGTCCTTGTGGTGTATGGGTATTAACCAGCGAGTTCAAGGGGTTTTTGCCAATAACTGCATACATAATTTGCATTTGCTTACTGGCCAAATTGGTCGCCGTGGGGCAACATCATTCTCACTTACTGGTCAACCAAATGCTTGTGGCGGTGTGCGTGATGGTGGGGCTTTGGCTCACCTTCTACCCGCTGGGCGTGCCGTTGCTAATCCTAAACATAGGGAAGAGATGGAGCAACTATGGGGACTTGAGCCTGGTACGATTAGCCCAAAGGTTGGCTACCATACTGTTGCCTTATTTGAGGCTCTTGGGCGTGGTGATGTGAAGGCTTTGCTTATATGTGAAACAAACCCTGCCCACACTTTGCCTAACTTGAATAAGATGCATAAGGCCATGTCCAATCCAGACAGTTTTATTGTGTGTATTGAAGCCTTCCCCGATGCCATCAGTTTAGAGTATGCTGACCTTGTGCTTGCTCCTGCCTTCTGGTGCGAGCGTGACGGCGTTTATGGTTGTGGTGAACGACGTTATTCACTCATTGAAAAGGCAGTGGAACCACCAGAGGGCTGCCGCGCCACGGTAAATACACTTGTTGAATTTGCAAAGCGTGCTGGCGTTGACCCAAAACTATTACCATTTGAAAATGCCGAAGATGTATGGAATGAATGGCGCACCATTGCCAAGGGCAGTACTTATGATTTCTACGGAATGACCCGTGAACGTTTGCGCAAGGAATCTGGTTTAATTTGGCCTTGCCCTGATGAAAAGCACCCTGGCACCTATTTGCGCTATGTACGTGGTGATGACCCCCTTGTTCCCAAGGATCATCCAAGGCGTATGCACTTTTATGGTAAGCCAGACGGAAGAGCTGTTATCTGGATGCGCCCGCATAAGGGTGCGGCAGAGGAGCCAGATGCAGAATATCCATTCTATTTAACCACTATGCGAGTTATTGACCATTGGCATACAGTGACCATGACTGGCAAGGTGCCTGAGCTACAAAAGGCTAACCCTATAGCCTTTGTGGAAATTAACCCAGAGGATGCCAAAAAGCTTGGCATCAAGCATAATGACAATGTGGTTGTAGAAACCCGCCGTGATAGCATGACCTTCCCCGCACGGGTTAGTGATGTTTGTCGCCCTGGGCTTATTGCTCTGCCATTCTTTGACCCAAAACAATTAGTGAACAAGTTGCTCACCGATGCTTTGGACCCTGCTTCCTTTGAACCAGAGTACAAAATATGTTCTGCTAGAATTCGCAAGGCATAGTTAATAAATAATAATGGGTGGGGGATTTAATCCCCCTGCCCATTTGATGACACTAAGGAGGCTATCATGGCCATAGCTGGTCTTGTTATTACTGTTGCCCCCAACACTTCCGAAAGTATTGCCACGCAAATCTCAAGCCAAGCAAGCCTTGTGGAAGTGCAAATTAGTCATGCCCCAGATCGTCTGGTGGCTGTACTTGAAGCAAGCTCTGACCAAGTGCAAGATAAAATAAAAAAATTGCAAGAAATAGACAATATCCTCGCAGTGGATATTGCCTATATAAATTATGAAGATGATGTACAAAAAGAAGGTGGAATAGCCTGCCCTGTACATATTTCAAAAATGAAACTTCCTTAGGAGGCCCCGTGCACCCTCCTTTATTGCGCCCACCAGGGGCTAAAAGTGAAAAAGAATTTTTAGCACTCTGTATCCAATGCGGACAATGCATAGCCGTTTGTCCATATCAATCCTTGCGCCTACACGAGGGGCTAGACATTAGCAGACATACCCCAAAGATTGAACCAAAATCTGTACCTTGTTATCTTTGTATGAAGTGTCCCCCTGCTTGCCCCACTGGTGCCCTTGATACAAAATGTACCAATACCTATGACGCCAATATGGGGCAAGCCTATATTATTAAAAAAGATTGCCACAATTTTAATGGCGGCATTATGTGTTCCACTTGTTATGACCGATGTCCACTTAGGGGGGATGCCATTGTGCTTGAAATGGGCTTTATACCACGCCCAACCGATGCTTGCGTAGGATGCGGGGTATGTACATATGTTTGCCCAGTAAATGCGGTAAAAACAATCCCACATCCTAACTTTAATAATCAAAACAACATACAACATTCCCCACCAGCCCCACATGGAGCTTTGCCTATTTTAGCTGCGCCTACTAAAGGGGGAAAGAAGTAATGCAAATATCACCCAAATTGATTTCTCTTCGCCCTTATATCCAAGCGAGTATATTACTAATAGTGCTTTTATTGCCTATTATTCATTTTTACGGCTTTGTGGGTATTCGTGGTAATTTTTATGCTTGGCATTTTTTGGGTGTACCATTTGCTGACCCACTCAATGCAGTTCAATTGTTATTACAAGGCATTGTATATGGATTTTGGCCTGCATTCACTGTGCTATTGGGTGCTTTATTTAGCCTCATGGTGGCATTTATGTTTGGACGAGTTTTTTGCTCTTGGCTATGCCCATATGGTTTTTTATCAGAGGTTGTCTGGAAGCTACATACAATGCAAGCTAAAGCAAAAAACAAATTGTCTAGTTGGACATGGCGAATGATACTTGTAGGTTTGGCTTTGCTCTTGGGAGTTACCTTGGGTATTCCTATATTAAATCAATTTTCTGCACCTGGCTTAATATCCTTGGCTCCACAAGAATTTTGGCAAGTGCTATTACCAGAGCTTGGGCTTATGCATAGCGGGGTTAGCGACATGGTTGTTCCTCCACACGTAGACAAAATAGCATCACCCTTGATAGCTCTTATGCAATTAATGGCTTTTATACTTTGTCCTGTACTTTTTGTACTTATTTTAGAATTTATCTTCCAAAAGCGCATTTGGTGTGCTTATATTTGCCCCCAAAGTCTACTTCTTATGCTAGCAGCACGCATAGGACGCAAAAGCCCCGTACCTGTATGGCAAATACATTGGCAGGCCGAACATTGCACATGTAAAGGAGAAACACCTTGTGCAAAAGCCTGTAGCTTAGGTATAAATCCTCGATCTTTGCATAAAAAAAATGAGTTTGACGCCTGTATTAACTGCGGTGATTGCGTAAAAAATTGTGCGGATATAAATACTAAAGACAAAAAAGCTCTTAGTTTAGCACTTAATAAATAGTAAACTCAAAGCCTTTTAAATTACACGTATATACCAAGGTATAGCTATTCATATGCCACAAAAAATAATCTTCCTTCTCTACCAATGCTGATTCGAACCCAAAACATGGACTGTAACTAAATAGTTTTTCCTTAAAAAGACATGTCGCGCTGTAATGTATTAAAAATATCTAATGCTTATAATAAACTTCTTAACCAGAAATGATAAGATACGAAAAGTTTCGCACAACTTAAAATTGACGTAGCCTTTAAATCTGGTAGGAAAGTTTTTCGACAAACAACCAATCAGGGAAAGGCTAAGTATGGATAATACCGAAAATTGCGCAAATAAGAAAGTACCGGATGTCAATGAAGTCAAAGAAAAATTGTAGACGCCAGTATCATTCAGTAATTTTCAAACACATATTACCCTTTTGAAGAAGCACAACAAACGTAGCTCCGCCTGGTTTTCAGGTGGGTCTACCAAAAACTTTTGCAACAGCCGGAACCACGCAAAATGATACCCTTACTCACTGATGGCGAACCGGATCATCCTGAATCTGCTTTACATGCCATCCATTACGTAGAGAAAATTGGCATAGAAATCTATGGTATTGGCATCCCGTCTTGCAAAATCCAAAACATCTTGCCAGAGCGTAACAGCATCACCCTTGAAAATATGAACCAATTGCCGCAGGCTATGTTTGGCCTACTGCAACACGCACTCTTAAACAAACAATAAGGAAACATTGTGAACATTTTACCATGGATACCTGTAGTCATCGCTGTGACGCAAGCCATTAAAGACGTCATGGAAGACTAGAGTATGTTCACATAAGCGCCTTTTTGCACATCTCTGCGTCAGATTTCGCTTGTTTTTCGGTCAAGTATGAGAAGGATACACTCCCTCAAAACAAGTTCATCTTTCTTGATATGCACAAAAAATCATTTTATCTGAACACACTCTAAATCAAAAACCAAACACGTAGGGAGGCAGGGAATACCTGCCTCTTCTTGTGAATCAATAATATAGGAATTTTACTGTTT
>CAYJHS010000150.1:0-6566 GCA_964369815.1 uncultured Desulfovibrionaceae bacterium | reverse complement strand
GGAATTTAAACAGGCTCTTCGATAAAAAACTGTCCACAAAAGTGTTGCCTATCCATCTTCCCATACATCATAGAGCAGGTTGTCCACTCCATTGGGGGTACCGCAAAAGAGCGCTCGTCCTTTTCTGTCTGTGAGCATGGGCCGAATAATGCGTGTCCATACTTCTCTTGGTATGTCTGCTGGCTCATCCAAAACCACATCGTCTAAATACATCCCACGTAAAGCATTGGCATTTTCTGTTCCAAAAAGCCGAATGCTGGCACCAGAGGGTAAGATACAGCGTAATTCTGACTCTAAAAAACGTACTTGAGGAATGCTTCTGGCAAAGTATTTCAAATATTCCCACACGAGGGTTTTGGCCTGCGTCATATAGGGAGCCATGTAGGCCGCTCGCCAGTCGCTACGTCCATTGTGCCCACTTCGTAAAGCCTCTCGCAATAGATCGTTGATGGCAGCCACAGTTTTGCCAAAGCGTCTATGACAAAGTAAAACACAAAAACGTCGCCGCTCCTCATGAAATTGCCACTGTAAGGGGCGAGGGGTGTAGGGCAAAATATGCTGTATGACTTTGGTCTGCGGCATTTTCTAGGATTCCTTATTGTTTTTCACTTGTTCAGAGGCAGTGTTGTGTACCGTTTTCACTTTGCTATCTGCATGTGCATCAGTGGGGTCGGCCCAGCTAAATACCATGTGCGTGTGCGCTTCTTTTTTGCTATTTTTCTCTCCCAAAATACTTTCAAGCATGGCGTGCAATTCCTTCATTTCTTTAACAAGCTCAATGCCCTTGGCACCCATTTCTGCCTCTTTAAGTCCGGTGGTAAGCAAGGAAAGACGCTCCTTTAAGGCATTTTGGAGCGCAATTTTTCCAATTTTTTGTGTTTTTTGCATATATTGTCCTATGGTGGCTAAAAATCTCTTTCGAGCATGGCTAAATATTCCAGTAAGGCTTGGCAACGTTGCTTCCACATAGCCATATGAACATCTATCTGTTTGGATTTTTGTAATTGAGGGGTATTTTTTACATATTGAGCATAAAAATGCACACGCTGTCGTACACACATGCGAGCTGTGTAAAAATCAAGATTACATTCAGCGAGGGCCCTCGCCAGCGCTTGAGTTTTTTTCCCATTGATACCATCTAGCTGGGTAGGGTTGAAGGTGTCCAAGTGTGCCTCTCCCACAATATTGCAGCAGTCTTGTAAAATGCGCATGGCAGGGGACACGCCAATATGTATGGCTGTGTCATACAAAAAAATACTAAGCGGTAATGGGAGAGCTGTGCAGGCTAGCTTCTTCCAAAAGTGCGTATGTAAAAGTTGCATGACTTCAACAGGTTCGAGCATGTGCCAGAGGTTTTCTTCATTATTTTCTCTGCTTGCATGTGTGTCGTTAAGGATTTTAATGAGCCATGCTCGTGAAAGGCCAAGGTGTGCGTCCGGCATATGTTTTTGCGGGTGTAATACGACGCTGCCGGCGGATTGCAATCCGTCTTCCCATTGAACTGTAAATTCATGCGCTTGATGAAATGCCTGATTCATTATCTGTTTCATGTGTACTCCTTGTGCTGTGAATGTAAAAAGCACAGTGCCCTCTTTTTAGCAGGACGTAAGACTGAAACGTTTCAGACAAAAAAGCGAATAACTATTTATAAATATTTATTTTTATATTTTATGTTTTGGGAGAAAAAGGAGGGTGCTTTCTTGTAATAGCTTGCTATAATGATGTTTTTTGAGGTTTCACCTAGGAGGGCAAGATAAAAAACACCGTTGCTTATGCGCTACCTTATGAGGACTCTGCTTTGAAAAACTGAGGAGAGAACCTGATTATGATGCTGGTAGCTTACTCTAACAGGGATTTTGGGAAAGGATGGGGGGACTGGGGGGAAGGAAAATATTTTAGGGTTTTCCTTGCCCCCAGCAAAAGCTGATTAAAGGTCTTGGCCTTATTTTGAGAAAGAACCTTGTTTGTCTTGTTCAGTATCATAATAATGGTGTACTACGCATTTACCGGTGCTTTCATCAAAGCTTTGCACGCTATAGAAGGGGATTTTGATGTTGTTTCCGGGTTTGATGCCTTCAAATTCGGGCACGGTATCATTGCCAATGCCAATGTCATAGGATTTGCCATCATTGGTTTTTACCAAGAAGCCATAATAACTATCGTGTACGGTTTCTTTGATGAATTTTCCCTCAACGGTGTAACTCCCAATTGTTTTGTTGGGGCATGCTGCTTCGGAATTTTTATTTGCAAAGGCCGTGGTGACGCTCATGCTCAACAGACACATGACACAAAGAACAAGAAGTGTTTTTTTCATAGGAATTCCTTTTTGATATTTTAAAGTATAGCGGTGCCCATACTTATGGTACAAGCTCGTATTTGCCAAATAATAGTGAAATACCATAGTTGTTTATGGAGTCATCTCCCCATGAACTAAAGTAGGGGTGCTCATCAATCCGTATACTTTTTTTGTCAGGGGCAAGAGTGAGCTGCGTAATAAGAAACTCTGCCTCATTGCGGGACGTAATGAGCATTTCGCCTTCAGTGATGAACAGGCTACTTTTGTCGGTATATACTGTGATGAGTGCATAGTCACGACTGTCATAATGAGGATTATTGTTTTGATTATAAATTCTTAAGCAAATATCCGACGCTTTGTTGCAATATGTGCCTTCCCAAGAGGGTATGGGGTTTTGGGCGTTTTCTGCATGAACAGAGAGGGGGATAATGGCGCTAATGGCAAGCAAAAACATGCTATAGAGGAGTTTTTTCATGTGATTATTCCTTTTCCGTGGCGACAGTTAAAGATATTACGGCATAGGTTTTTAAGCTTTTCCAGAGTATGGGTTTTAGCTCTGCCACAAAGGTGGGGCCTGCGTGACGCTCTGGGTCGCGTAATACACCTTTTACAGCAATATTGCCTGTGCTGAGCTCTTTTGCCTCTGTAACTTGTGCCCAATAGCTTGGTGCACCGCCAGACATGCGCAAATGAAAATCTTTACCGTCAAAGTGTACGGAATCATATTGGCCAGGAGCAATGGCAGGTAAATCGTAATCAAAAAAACGCTTCAGAACATCCTTTACATCTTGCAAAGGGACAAGACGTTCACCTAGTGGGGCAGAACCGCCTTGCTTAAGAAGAGCCGGAGCGATGCGTGATTTGCTGTAGGTGAGTCTCTCTTCAACATAATGTCCCGCAAAGTATAAAATCTCGTCGAGTTTTTTGGGGTTAAATAGTTCTGGCTGTACGGAGTAAAGGCGCCCTTTTGTGATGTTGGTTATGACAATACTCATGCGCTTTTGCGCGTCCGGACTCACGTCTTCTGCTGCCTGTGATGCAAGAGTGCTGTACAAGAGTACGCAGATGCAAAAAAATCCAATCTTAATGTGGTGCATTTTTCCCTCTTTTGGAAGCTAGAATGTTATTGTTGCTAAGGTTTTGCTAGCAGAAAAGCGTATTTTTGCAAAGGTTTTTTTCTGAGGATGTGTAATAGTCATGACCCTTATTTTATATGTTTATGAGCAAAGCAAGAGAAGATAAATCTATTGCAAGTAATGAGAATATAAAATAAGCTTTCTAAATTATGACAGCACCATCCCCCTCTTCTTTTCTTGCTGCGCTTTTGCCTTGGTTTAGGCAAAACGCACGGCAGTTGCCATGGCGTGGGCAAAAAGATCCGTATAAAATATGGATAAGTGAAGTTATGCTGCAACAGACTCAAATGGATAGAGTTGTGCAGTATTTTTTGCGCTTTATGGAGCGTTTTCCAAGCCTTGCTGCCTTGGCGCAAGCCTCCGAAGAAGAGGTGTTGCATGCTTGGGAGGGGCTTGGTTATTATTCAAGGGCTCGTCATATGCACAAGGCCGCCGGAATTATTATGCGAGAGCATGGAGGCGTTTTTCCAAGCGATATAGAAAAAATTCGCGCCTTGCCGGGCATTGGTCCGTATACTACTGCTGCTATTGCGAGTATTGCCTTTGGCTATGGCTTGCCGAGCATTGATGCCAATGTGGAAAGGTTGCTGGCACGGGTGCATGATATTGATAGCCCTGTAAAGCAAGAGCCGGCTGCCACGCAAATTCGATCCTTAGCCTATCAGCTGGCAAAGGCGCCGGAGGTGTACCCGCAGCATGTGGGCGAATTTAATGAGGCCATGATGGAGCTTGGTGCCTTAATTTGTCGCAAAAAACCTCTGTGTGCACAATGCCCCGTGCAAATTTTTTGCGAAAGTTATCGTCTAAATATTGTGCAAGAGCGACCTGTGCCGGGTAAGCGCGCGCCCATAAGCCCTTTGCTCGTGGTTACTGGTGTGTTGCAGAGTGAGGGCAAAATTTATGTGCAAAAGCGTTTACCTGAAGGGGTGTGGGGATCTTTATGGGAGTTTCCCGGCGGGCGCATTGAAGAAGGAGAAAGCCCCGAAGAAGCCATTGTGCGGGAATATAAGGAAGAAACCGGTTTTGATGTGGAAATTGAAAATAAATACACCGTTATTAAGCATGGGTATACAACATACCGCATCACCTTGCACTGTTTTGGCCTGCGTTTAAAAAAAGGTGAAAGCCAGCCTATACCCATCCTGACTGCCGCTAGTAAGTATGCTTGGGCGAGCCTTGAGGATATTGCCAAGCTGGCTATGCCGGCGGCGCACCGAAAGCTTGCAGATATATTATAATATGCAGTTACCTTCAACAGTTTCTGGCACAGACTTTAGCAATGTGCATATTGGGCATGCGGCACGCTTGTCCTTTGTGTTTTTAGGTATTGCCGTGGCCATGTGGGGGGCGCTCATCCCCTATATAAAACTGCAACTTAAAGTCAATGAGGGCACACTGGGCCTGTTGCTTTTGTGTGTGGGCTTTGGTGGTTTGGTATCCATGTTGCTCTCGGCTTCCTTGGCGGCACGTTTTGGCTGTAAACGTCTTTTACAGTTATGTATTCCTGCAGATTTTCTCATAACCGTAGCTATTCTTTTTGTGGAAGATGTGTGGTTTGCCGCTCTTATTTTTACCCTTAAAGGTATGAGCACGGGCATAGTGGATGTGGTTATTAATATCCAAGCGCTTTTTATTGAAAAAGGGTGCGCCCGAAAGCTTCTCTCGCATATGCATGCCATGTACAGCTTAGGTTGTATTGTGGGTGCCCTTGCTATGGCGGCAATGCTCAGTATGGGTTTTTCTCCTTTGCAGGCGGTGAGTCTGCTTAGCCTCTTGGCATGTCTATGTACGTGGTTGTATTGTCAGCGTTTTTTTCTAACTTACGGCAGTGACGCAGCAGAAACTTCGCATACGCCCCTCTTTGTGTGCCCCAAGGGAATAGTCTTTATTATCGGCATATTGTGTTTTTTACTCTACATGAATGAAGGCATTGTGCTGGACTGGGCAGCCTTATTTTTAACGCAGGAAAGGGGGGTGCCCATAGCGCAGGCTACTTTTGCCTTTGCCATTTTCTCTATTACCATGACCATTGGGCGACTGTGTGGCGACGCATTGACAGAAAAATATGGAGTGCAAAAGATGCTCATACTCAGTGCAGGTTTGGCGGCCTTGGGGCATGTGTTGGTATTATGTAGCCACGGAAGAAGTTTAGCTTTTATGGGTTTTGCCTTGGTGGGGCTTGGCTCGTCCAATCTCGTGCCGCAATTCTTTGCTTTTTCTGCACGGCAAAAAACCATGCCCACGCACATGGCTCTTGCGGCCATTACCATGCTTGGCTATCTGGGGTTGCTTGTGGGGCCGGCTATGATGGGTTTTGTGGCAGAAACATTTAACCTAACAACAGTTTTTGGGCTAACGGCGGTGTTTTTGCTCGTGGTGGGGTGTGCGGTACCCTTTATTGTACGAAGGCTTGAAAAGTAACTTGTTGTTTATTTATGTTTCAATAAAAGTGCTGCAAAAAAACACCCATTGGTTATTCGATACCTATGGAAACATTGCAAGATGCTGATGTCAATTGCATCGACACCAATTGCATTTGTAACATCCTCATAGGCAGCTTACGCCACTTTGCAATGAATAATCTTGGCCGTATACAAAGTTAAGGTAATAGTCACATGCTTCTATTTGTAAAAACTTCGTCATCAAAATAGCAAAAAGTTAAAATTACCAAACGCAGCGACACACTAGCGACATAACAAAAATAATTTCATGCTTGTGCTTTTATTTACAAAGAAAGCATTGTCTGTTAAGCCTTGCAAAGCATAAGGAGAACATCATGTCACATACCAAAGTTACAAAAACCATTGCTGAAATTAATGAACGCATCAAAGCTGGCAAGGCCGTGGTGGTTAATGCTGCAGAAATGTGCGATATCGTTCGCCGCCTTGGTAAAGAAGGCGCCGCCAAAGAAGTAGACGTTGTAACCACCGGTACCTTTTCTCCCATGTGCTCCTCAGGCTTGCTTTTTAATATGGGACAGCCCGAGCCGCCCACCATGCGCTCATCACGCATTAGTTTGAACGGTGTGCCATGTTATGGAGGTATCGCCGCCGCCGATGGTTATCTTGGCGTTACTGAAATGAAAGAAGGTGACCCCTTAAATGACCCAAATCCAGGTACTTATTCCTATGGAG
>CAYJHS010000149.1:0-6566 GCA_964369815.1 uncultured Desulfovibrionaceae bacterium | reverse complement strand
TACAGGAAGCAACCGAAATCATACATACTCTTTTCATTTCAAGCTACTGAAAAATCTACCTTTACAAAGCAAATTAAACTACCTATGGGGAAGTTGCAAAATGCAATTGGTGTCGATGAAATTGACACCAGCATTTTGCAAATTCATCATGGGTAGTGAAAACAAAGAAATCATTCATCTTTCTAAGTCACAACCATAGCCATATACTTGAAATTTTCTTATCATGAATTGCCAAGAGAAAATACATGCTTATTTTTAAAGTTGCATGTTTGAGAGACTTGTGAGGTGCATTACGCGTATTTTGCTTAGCATCCTCTCACAAAGCTCAGCATTCATAAAAAATATCATTGGAGATTATATGACCAGTCAAATCAAGACCTTTGCACTTTTGGCCTTGCTTTCCGGACTCATCATCGTACTTGGCGGCGCACTTGGTGGCAAAGCCGGTATCATCATTGCTTTTGGCCTTGCGTTGCTCATGAACGTTGGCTCGTATTGGTATTCTGACAAAATTGTCCTTAAGATGTACGGCGCACAAGAACTTTCCCCAAGCGACGCCCCTGCCCTGCACAGCATGGTAGAAGAGCTTGCCGCTCGTGCCGGCATCCCTAAACCCCGCATTTGCATTATTCCCGAAGAAGCCCCCAATGCCTTTGCCACAGGGCGTGACCCGGAACATGGCGTAGTCGCCGTGACCAACGGCATCATGCGCCTTTTAAACCAAGAAGAGTTGCGTGGCGTCCTTGCCCATGAAATTGGGCACATTGCCAATAGGGATATTCTCATTCAAACTGTTGCGGGGGTACTTGCCTCTGCTATCGTATCCATAGCTAATATGATGCAATTTGCCGCTATTTTTGGTATTGGGCGCAGCAGTGACGACGAAGGTGGCGGTGGTGGTATCTTGGGAGGGCTGCTAATGGCAATATTAGCCCCCATTGCTGCCATGCTTATCCAAATGGCTATCTCTCGCTCACGAGAATACCTTGCCGACGACACAGTCGCACGTATCAGCGGCAATCATTTAGCTTTGGCAGGAGCACTGCATAAATTGCAAAACTACAATCGACAAATTCCCATGAAACAAGGCAATGCCAGCACGGAGCAAATGTTTATTGTTTCGCCACTATTTGGCGGGGGCATGAGTAATTTGTTTAGCACCCACCCGCCCATTGAAGAGCGTGTGGCACGCTTGCAAAATATGGCTCGCTAACACTCTTTAATTAAAAAGTTGAAAGGCATAGAAGTAAAATATCTATGCCTTTCAATAAAGTTATCCTACATTAAATAAGCTGTGTTTGCGCGTAATTGTGCGCTTTTTCCAAAAGCCATTGATGCCAAGTGGTATCCTCCGTCAGCTCTGGATGGAAGGAGCAGGCAAGCACATTTTTTTGCTGCACTGCCACGGCCTTACCATCTATACTGGCTAAAACCTCCACTCCATCTCCCACAGCTTCCACGAGGGGCGCACGAATAAACACAGCAGGAAGCTCCACTTGTGACTGCCCAAGTGCGGCATGGTCAGTCTCGCTATGTTCTTGTACTTGCGGGCGTAAGCATGGCAAATTTGTGCAAAAACTCTCTACCTGCCGCCCAAAAGCATTGCGCCGCACGCTCACATCCAAAAGCCCCAAACTGGCTTGATTTTCATGCTCCACAATGTGCTTTGCAAGCATAATAAGTCCGGCGCAGGTTCCAAAAATGGGCAGCCCGCTCCGTCCAAGCTCTTGCACAGGTTGCATAAGCCCTTCTTCCAGCATAATTTTACTCATGACTGTGCTTTCGCCGCCAGGAATTATCAAACCATGAAGCCCTTGCAAGTGCGCAACCTTGCGCACTTCTATAGCTTCTGCGCCGCATTTACGCAGGCTTTTTACATGCTCGGCAAAGGCGCCTTGCAAGGCAAGCACGCCAATTCGTAGCGGTTTCATTACCAGCCCCTTTCCTGCATACGCTCAGCTTGTGGAATGGAAGCAATTTCAAGACCGGGCATAGCTTCACCTAGGTCACGAGAAATTTCAGCCAGTATTTTATAATCATTATAGTGAGTAACAGCGGAAACTATAGCTCGGGCACGTTTAGCCGGATTGCTAGACTTAAAAATACCAGAACCTACAAACACCCCGTCACAGCCAAGGTGCATCATGAGCGCCGCATCGGCAGGAGTGGCAATGCCACCGGCAGCAAAATTCACCACAGGCAAACGACCTTCCGCACGAGTAGCCAAAACAAGCTCCAAGGGGGCGCCGATTTCTTTTGCAAAATTCGCTACTTCGTCATCACGCAAATGGCACAAGGTGCGCACTTCGTCCAAAAGCATACGGCAGTGACGCACAGCTTCCACCACATTGCCTGTGCCGGGCTCACCCTTGGTACGGATCATGGCTGCCCCTTCGGCAAGGCGACGCAAGGCTTCGCCAAGGTTACGAGCGCCGCACACAAAAGGAACAGTAAAGTCTCTTTTATCAATATGATAGCGATCATCAGCAGGTGTCAAAACTTCACTTTCGTCAATATAGTCAGCACCAAGAGCTTCCAAAATACGGGCTTCCACCACATGACCAATGCGCGCCTTTGCCATCACAGGAATAGTCACCACTTCCATGATACCTTGGATGATGGTGGGGTCTGCCATGCGAGCTACACCGCCCTCTTTACGAATATCTGAAGGCACGCGCTCCAAAGCCATTACCGCACAAGCGCCGGCTTCTTGAGCAATTTTTGCTTCTTCGGGAGTGGTAACGTCCATAATAACGCCGCCCTTAAGCATGCTTGCCAAACCAGATTTTACTTGAAATGTTCCTTTTTCCATATATGTCTCCTTAATATCCCGTAAAAAACTTTCAGAAACGCTGATTTAATGCCTTTTCGCCCTCTAACTGCGTCAGACTCATCTTGCTTGTTAGAGAACAAAAATTCTATTAAATCAGTGTTTCCTTTCTTGTAGTCTCAACATGGATGAATTTTGCGAACCCTACGCATATGAGCAGTCTTTGTGGAGCATTACAGCAGTAAAGAAGACAATTTTTTTTAATGCAAACAAAAATATATTGTCATGGTGACAATCATATGAAACATATATTTCGATTATATGTAATATTAACAATGAATTATAAATTTTGACAGAAAATACTTTTTCCTATAAGACATGAGATATGAATATATTGTCACTCTATGCTGAACAGGTACAAAACTCCCCAGAGCTCCCACGCTACATGCACATTGTCCAAGCCTTAAGCCAAGGACATGCCTGCGGCGCCTTGTCCAAGGGGGAACGTCTCCCCACCCATCGTGAACTTGCCAAAAGCCTAGGCGTCACCGTTGGCACCGTAAGCCGTGCCTATGCCGAAGCCGCACGCCGTGGTATCACCGAAGGCATAACCGGACGTGGAACCTTTATGCGTGGACGTGTTCGTGACAGTGAAATCCCCATCGACTTACACTCTTTAAAAGGGCAAACAGGGCATAAAAAAGCCATGTATGACCTTGGCTTTATCAGCCCGTTTGAGCATATACATCCTTCATTTGAAAAAGGAATACAAAGCCTTAACACAAAAATGCAAGAAGACAAAAACCTTGCAGCCTCCCTTTCAAGCTATCAACAACCACGTGGTTTAAAAACGCACCGAGAAGCCGGAGCCCTCTGGGCGCAAAAGTATGGTCTTAAACTTTCGGCAGAAAATGTCCTTGTATGCGCCGGAGCACAGCACGCCCTGCTTACCATCCTCACTTCGCTCTTTGCCCCCGGCGATCGCCTCGTAGTGGAGCATTTTAGCTATCCTGTCTTACGACAATTGGCCAGACGTCTGCGCTTGACCTTGGTGCCCGTGCGTATGGATGAGGCGGGCATGCTCCCCGATGCCCTTGAGGCCGTATGCCGCACCGGTGGCATACGAGGTGTTTACCTTATGCCAAGCTGCCACAACCCGACCTTGGCGCAAATGCCCCTCTATCGCCGCCACGCTCTTGTGGAAATTTGCCGGCGTCACGACTTATACATTATTGAAGACGACGTCTATGCCCTCTCCCTAGAGCAAAGCATCGCCCCCATCACCTCACTTGCGCCGGAACGTGCCTGCTTTATAGCTTCCACCAGTGAAGCACTCAATGGCGCTTTACGCATTGCCTATCTCTGCGCTCCTGACGCACTCTACACCGACCTTGAACGCACCATCGGCTACACCATTTCTATGGCACCGCCGCTCATGGCAGAGCTGGCACGACAATGGATTTTAGACGGTACAGCCGACCACACCCTACTTGCCAAACGCCACGAAGCCGCCAAACGCAACACCATAATACGCCACTACCTCGACGGTTTTCCCTTCATTAGTCGTGCTACAGGTTTTTTTTGTTGGCTTAAACTTCCTAAACCGTGGACAGCGCAAGATTTCGCACAAGCACTGCAAAAAGAACGCATCATCGTAGCCGAAAGCACCCTTTTTGCTCTTGGTGCGGCAGAAAACGAACAGGCCGTGCGTATTGCTCTTGGCGGTGCATGGAGTGAAGATGAATTTATAGGTATCTTACAAACAATTGTGCGTATTTTACATGGATAAAACGTCAAAGAACTAAGGTAATACCTTTGGATAAAGTTCTTCATTACATGTGAAAAACATTTATATAACTGCCGTATAGCATCGCCCTACAACACTTGCTTTTTTATTAGATGATGTTGTGATATATATATTTAACTTTAACAATTATACAAAGGTTAGCTATGATTATCAGTCACTTTATACGTCATGCATCAAAGTTCATCATGCCAAAAATTATCATCTGTGTAGGTATTGCCATGTGTTGCCTTTGTATCGTACCGGCTCAGGCTTTGACCGATCCCTTGTCTGAAGCTGCCTACGACGATGATTTAGCAAAGGTAAAATCATTACTAGCACATGCTAAGCCTAGCGACAGCCTGAATTCTTCAAAAAACACTGCTTTGCTAACAGCGGCGCAATATGGACATGTGTCAATTGTACAATATCTTTTAGATGAAGGTGCTGATATAAACGCACGAGACGCCAGTGGTTTCACGCCTTTATACCGTGCAGCCTCTCAAAAAGATATTACCACCGTACGACTACTTTTGAAGCGGGGAGCCAACGTTAATAGTAAAGATGAAGATCAAGCCACAGTTCTTGTATATTATCCGTATGATGGCATAGCAGAAATGCTCATAGAATATGGCGCAGACGTAAATGCACAAAACAATGTAAACATGACCCCCCTCATCTATGCAACCATGGAACGACAACATAAAACCATGCAACTGCTCTTAGCTAAAGGCGCCAAGGTCAACACTCTCAGCGATGGTTTTGGTTCAGCCCTTATATATGCTGCGCTCATTCCACACTTCACTAAGGAGGCAAAGATTCTTATAGACGGCGGCGCAGATATCAACCTTAAAGGGCCACGGGGCAATACAGCACTCATGGCAGCAGCTACCCACAAAAACTCCGATTTGGTGCAGCTTTTACTTGTGCATGGAGCCAATCCCAATATAGCTTTAGACACAGGGCATACAATGCCTTTGCCGCCAACCGATAAGGAGCATGACGGCCTTTTTCCCGTAGGTTCGACGGCTCTCATGATTGCTGTACACGGCAACAACATAGACTCGGTGAAAGCGCTCTTGCAACATAAATCGACACATGTACATGCAAAAAATGCCCTTGGTGAAACAGCTCAAAGTTATGCTATACAACTAGATAGAAAAGAAATAGTGGAGCTACTCAAAAAAGCAGGAACTATACAGAATAAACAACAATAATACAATACATCGAAGTACAAATTACAGTAGTCACTGTAAACCTCCCCACCTGAGTACAAAGCTAAATCAGACACCTTTGAAAAGAAAAGGCCGGACAGCGCAACTAATCTGACAAAAGGTAGCATCAAAATGGAGCGTACAACCAAGGCTAAACCACTACATCTAATTCTCCATTTTTTTTATCATTTACTAGGTATCTAAGATTAAACCATCTGTAGATATAGTAACCACTTGCCAAGGTATAAACTTACCACTTGCTTTCAGGGCACTTACAGTAGCACTTTCTATCCCAGTGCAACAAGGAACTTCCATACGAGCCACAGTAACGCTTTTAACAGTGTTATTTGAGATGATTTTTGTAAGTTTATCTGTATAATCACCATCATCAAGCTTCGGACAGCCTATTAAAGTTACTTTGTTTTTCATAAATTCACTATGAAAATTTGCGTAAGCATAGGCTGTACAGTCTGCCGCAATGAGTAAATGTGCATTATTAAAGTAATGTGCATTTTCTGGTACAAGTTTTATCTGCACAGGCCATTGTCTAAGCTCAGAGATTAAAGTCGTTTTCGTATGTTGCGCACGTGTATCATCTCTTCTAAGTTCTTTTAAATTACTACCTGGACAAGCATACGACAAAGAATTGTTTGTTTTTTCTGCCATATTTTTGCCTGAAAAACTAATCGCATTTACAGGGCAAACAGGTAGACAATTACCTATTCCATCGCAATAATCCTCACGAGTTAACTTTGCTTTGCCATCTATAATTTCTAGAGCACTTTGTTTGCAAGTATTG
>CAYJHS010000148.1:0-6593 GCA_964369815.1 uncultured Desulfovibrionaceae bacterium | reverse complement strand
CAACTTCCAAGAGCTTTTTGCCGACAATCTTCGCATTGCCGTCACCGACCCTGTCTATCCTGTATATGTGGACTCCAACGCCATGAGCGGACGTACCGGCTCCTTCGTTAACGACCATTGGGATAAACTCATCTATCTTCCTTGCACAGCAGAAAATGACTTTGTGCCGGATTTTCCTAAAGAGACACCGGACGTCATTTACTTGTGCTATCCTAACAACCCCACCGGCACAGTGCTTTCCCGTGCGGCTTTAAAAACATGGGTAGATTATGCACGTAAAAATGGCGCGATAATCCTCTATGATTCCGCATACAAAGCTTTTATTTCTTCCGATGATGTGCCGCACAGTATTTATGAAATTTCCGGTGCGAGTGAAGTGGCTGTAGAGTTTCGCTCTTATTCCAAAACTGCCGGCTTTACGGGCTTGCGCTGCGCCTATACCGTAGTGCCCAAAGATTTACAGGTTAATGGCAAGAACATTGACCTCAATGGCATGTGGAATCGTCGCCAATGCACAAAATACAATGGTTGCCCCTACATAGTGCAAAAAGCCGCCGCTGCCGTGCATAGCGCAGAAGGCCAAGCTGAATGCGACGCCATCATTAAGGGCTATATGGAAAATGCCGGCAAGGTGCGCACTACCCTCATGGACATGGGGCTGGAAGTCTATGGCGGCGAACACGCCCCCTATGTGTGGATTCGCACTCCTAAGGTTAATGGCGCCTATATGCCTTCTTGGGATTTCTTCCAAATGGTACTGGACAAAGCGCACGTGGTCTGCACCCCAGGTGCCGGTTTTGGCCCAAGCGGCGAAAGCTATGCTCGCTTTACGGCCTTTGCTGCACCAAGTGCCACAGAAGAAGCTTTGGCACGTCTTAAGGCTTCATTATAATAGCATAGGCTATCTATGGAATAATACAGTGGTATTTGCTTTAAGTAAAAAAATATTTTTCACAGGCCGCATTTCTCCCTTGACAAAGACGGCAAAGTAAGGCAA
The DNA here is from genome assembly GCA_964369815.1 of uncultured Desulfovibrionaceae bacterium. Taxonomy (GTDB): domain Bacteria; phylum Desulfobacterota; class Desulfovibrionia; order Desulfovibrionales; family Desulfovibrionaceae; genus CAYJAD01. The sequence continues at coordinate 5,596 of CAYJHS010000148.1, read as the reverse complement.
ATACCACTTTCTCTTTTGGAGGTTTTTATATGTACGCAATAGTTGAAGCCTGCGGTAAACAATACCGAGTTGAAGAAGGCTGTAAGATTGTAGTTGATCACCTTAAAGCCGAAGTGGGCGAATCGCTTACTTTGGATAAGGTTCTTATGCTTGGTGGCGATAACTTCAAAGTTGGCACTCCCTATGTGGAAAATGCCAGCGTAAAATGCGAAGTTTTAGGCCAAGGCCGCGGTGAAAAAATCATGGTTTTCAAACGCTGGCGCCGTAATGACTCACGCAAATTGCGTGGGCACCGCCAAGACTTGACCACGCTTAAGGTAGTGGGCATTTCTGCCTAATTTCTGTTTGCTGTGTCAACAAAACATAGCATGCACATTTTTCTAGGCTGTTAAGGAGAAATCTGATGGCACATAAAAAAGCAGGCGGGTCATCACGCAACGGACGTGATAGTGAAGGGCAAAGACGCGGAGTAAAGCGTTTTGGTGGCCAAAAAGTTTTGGCTGGCAACATTCTTGTACGCCAACTCGGCACTAAAGTGCACCCCGGCGACAATGTTGGCATGGGACGTGACTTCACTCTTTTTGCCAAGGTTGACGGCGTTGTGAAATACGAAAAATTTGTGCGTAAACGTCGCACTTTGACACGAGTTCACATCGAGCAAGCCTAACACAAAGCTGAGGGAAAACCCTCAAAGCTTACACAACACACCGCCGCAAAGGAATTCGCAAAGAATTTCCAATGCGGCTTTGTGTTTTACTTAAGAGAGTATATTATTATGAGATTTGTGGATGAAGCGGTCATTTCAGTAAAAGCCGGAAAAGGTGGCCATGGCTGCATATCCTTTCGTCGTGAAAAATTTGTTCCACGCGGGGGCCCCGACGGAGGCGATGGTGGCGATGGCGGTAACGTTTTGTTGCGTGCCGACGCTCGCCTTTTGAGCCTCTACGATTTTCGCCTAAAAAGGCATTATGAAGCCCAAAACGGACAGCCAGGCATGGGCAGTCAGTGCCACGGACGCAAAGGGGAAAACCTCGTGCTGCATCTGCCCGAAGGCACGCTCATTTATGAGCAAACCCCCGAAGGCGAAGTGCTTATTGCTGACCTCACTGACCCTGAGGCAGAATATATCCTTGCCCGTGGCGGGCGTGGAGGTAAAGGCAATGAGCACTTTAAATCCTCCACCATGCGTGCCCCACGTTTCTCCCAACCAGGAGAAATAGGCGAAGAGCGAACCTTGCGCCTTGAACTAAAAATTCTTGCCGATGCCGGCCTTGTGGGCCTACCCAATGCAGGAAAATCCACTTTCATTTCCAAGGTTTCTGCGGCCCGTCCTAAGATTGCCGCCTATCCCTTCACCACGCTTATTCCCAATCTTGGTGTTATGATAGATGAGTTTGACCCCGGACGGCGCATGGTCATTGCCGATATTCCCGGCCTCATTGAAGGCGCCCATAGCGGACAAGGTCTTGGTACACGTTTCTTAAAGCACGTAGAACGTACCCGTTTTATAGTACATATCTTAAGCATTGAAGATATCAGCCTTGATGACCCATGGGCAGGATTTGAACTTATCAATGCAGAGCTTTGTCAATTTGACCCTGCCTTAGGCCAGCGCATGCAGATAGAAGTTATCAATAAAATTGACCTTGTAGATGAAGAACACCTTCAAGCCCTACAAGAACGCGCCAAAGCCGACAACAGGGAGGTATTCTTCATTTCTGCCATGCACGGCACAGGCATTGAAGAGCTTGTAACACATCTGTGGAAAATGCGCGATGCCCTCGAGCAAAATGCTCCCTTCCTCCACTTACGAGAAATTGAAGTGGACGAAGAGGAAGAATTTCCAGATATCGAAGTGGAATACGTTAAAGAATAATTCTAAAGGAAAATATGAAAAAGTTTTTTTATTTACTCCTTTTGCTCATTATAGGCACTGGCATATATGCCTATTTTGAGCTTACGCACGAGCGTTTTGGCGCAAGCCCCAGTGGTGAGCGCCTTGCCAAAATGCAGCAATATCCCAATTTCAAAGATGGGGCTTTCTCCAACACAGAAGCAGAGCCTACCAATTTAGTGAAAGAATCCTTCATCATACGCATGTATGACATCCACTTTAATAAGGGCGGCGACCGCACCCCCAAAGACCCCATCCCTTCAGTAAAAACCGACTTAAAAGCACTTGCCAAAAGCCATCCAAACCAAAATGTGCTCATTCCCCTTGGACATTCTTCCTTCTACATGCAGCTCAATGGTCTGCATATGCTTATTGATCCAGTATTCACCTCCTACGCAGCACCGTTTTCTATATTAAATAAAGCCTTTAATGGAACTAATGTCTATACAGTAGAAGACATGCCCCCCATAGATTATATTCTCATCTCTCACGACCACTATGACCACCTTGATTATGATGTTATGAAAGCCATGCAAGGTAAGGTCAAAAAAGTCATTGCCCCCATTGGCGTTGGAGCGCATCTAGAGCTTTGGGGCTACAAACCCGAGGAAATATGGGAAGGATATTGGTATGATAGTGTAAACATTGGCAATGATGTACAAGTGCACATTCTGCCGGCTCGTCATTATTCCAGCCGTCTTTTTGGAAAAAATAAAACCCTCTGGGCTGGGCTTGGCTTCATAACTCCTGAACGGAAAATTGTTTATTCCGGTGATACGGGCTACGGCAAACACCTTCCAGAAATTGCTGAAAAGCTAGGAACTTTTGACCTTGCAATATTGGATGTTGGGCAATTTAATCCTGATGGTTGGCCCCATATCCACCTTTTACCCGAGCACGCCGCCAAAGCCGCAGAAGAGCTAGGCGTAAAACGCTTACTTCCCTGTCATAACAGCAAGTTTGCCATTGCTCTACACCCTTGGAAAGCACCGCTGGACATGATGGAAGCCGCCAGTAAAGGTAAAAACTACAAACTCTTAACCCCCATGATTGGCGAAATCATTGACCTTGACAATGACAACCAAGTCTTTAACGCTTGGTGGAAACAGGTACAGTAGTTTGCCATAGATGATTTTAAATTTTTGTGGGGGGAAGGAGACCCCTTTTGCTAGCGCCAAAAAGAGGTTTCCTTCCCCCCACACCCTCCATCCTCTACCAAAACGCGCTAATTTATGATTTTATACTAATAAAATTTGTGGGAAAAGCTTTATTGCGGCAACATGGATTTTTAACAACAGAACTTTGTCGCATTGAAAGTTTTTTGAAAGGGGGGTCTGGGGGGAAAACTTTTGTTCACAAAAGTTTTCTGCTTATGAGATAAACGAAAATTAATCGTTTGACGGCGAAGCAAAGCTACGCCTACTCTTAATTTTCGAAGCATCCCCCTTCCAAAACTTTGTTGCGCCAACATGGATTTTTAACAATAGAACTTTGTCGCATTGAAAGTTTTTTGAAAGGGGGGTCTGGGAGGAAAACTTTTGTTCACAAAAGTTTTCCCCCCAGAAAAAACAAATACATACAATCAAGGAATTTTTATGAAAAAATGCACCATAGCAACTCGAGGCAGTCAACTTGCGCTTTGGCAGGCTGAGCACATTAAATCTCGCCTTGAGGCTGAGTATCCCGGCATTGTGGTGGAGCTTTTGCGTATTAAGACCAAGGGCGACATTATTTTGGACGTGCCGCTGGCTAAGGTGGGTGGTAAAGGCCTTTTTGTGAAGGAAATTGAAGAAGCATTATTGAATAATCAGGCAGACATTGCCGTGCACAGCATGAAGGATGTGCCTATGCACTTGCCCGAGGGGCTAACGCTGGGCTGTATTCCTGCTCGTGAGATTCCAGAAGACGTGCTCCTTTCTGTGCACTATGCAGATGTGGATGCTCTTCCGCAAAATGCTCATGTGGGCACTTCTTCTTTACGTCGTCAAGCTCAGCTTTTAGCTATGCGTCCTGATTTGCGTATTTCTGCCTTGCGTGGCAATGTGGACACACGTTTGCGTAAACTTATGGAAGGGGATTACGACGCCATAATCTTGGCTGGTGCCGGCATAAAACGCTTACACTTGCAGGCTCCCTTTGTGCATACTCTTGATAAGCGAGTCTTTTTGCCGGCTGTTGGTCAAGGGGCGCTTGGAATAGAATGCCGTAGTGACCGGCCGGAAGTGCTTGAGGCCTTACAGTTTATGGAAGATGCTTCCACTCGCCTTTGCGTTAGTGCCGAGCGAGCTTTCTTGGCTGGCCTTGAAGGCGGATGTCAGGTTCCTATTGCTGGTCATGCTGTTTTGGATAACCATAACATGCTGACATTAAAAGGACTTGTAGGACAAGTGGACGGTAGTAAAATTTTACTGGAAAGTTGTAACCTTCCTGCGGAAAGCGTCAGTAAGGTGCAAGAGGCTGGGCAGAAACTTGCAGAGCGTCTCTTAGCAGCAGGGGCTGCACAAATTTTGCATGAACTTTACACAAACACTGAAAATTAATTAAAGCGATAGGTAGTTATGGCTAGCGTATCAGCACTTTCTCCACAAAAAATCCGCATCACCACCCAAGAAAAGCATATTCCGTGGGATAGTAGTGAGCAGATTAATACGACTCTCAATGGTGTTAAGCAAATGTTGCAGCCAAGGGCGTTGAAGGCCATGGAACTGGCCTTAAATATCCCGAAGGCTGGGTATAATGTCTACCTTTCTGGTACGTCGCAACTGGGGCGGTCTTATATTGTGCGAGAATTTTTAACCCCTCATGCCCGTAAGGCGCCTACGCCGCAGGACATTGTATATTTATATAATTTTGCTGATGCAGATAAGCCCATCCTTGTAAGATTGCCCGCTGGGCAAGGAAAGGCTTTCAAAAAACAATTACAAGCCGTTATACAGAAAATCCGTAAAGATTTATCTCGTCATTTTGAAGCCGATGCCCACACCTCTAGCCGTGCAAAAATATTAGACTCTTCTCAAGATGAAAAGGCAACCTTGCTCAAGGCCATGAATCTTATTGCTAAAGATAAGGGTTTTTGCCTTGATATGGACGACAGCGGTGGCATTACCCTCTATCCATTGGTAGAAGGTAAGCGCCTAAGCGAAGAAGAATTTGAACGCCAAGAGACAGAAGTTCGCCAAGATTTTAAGCGCAAAGCCGACGCCCTCATGAATACTTTGGGTGTACACCTGCGCCACATGAGTCGTATTGACCAAGAAACACGAGAAAAAGAAAAAGAGTTAGAACGCAACATTGCCACCAAGATGCTGGAAAAGCTACTTAAACCCATGCAGGCAAATTTTTTGCGCAAAAGCCCTTGTGATAAACTTAAATGTTACTTGGACGCTCTGTATAAGGATATTTTAGACAACTTAGACGCCTTCATGGCTCGTGACAGCCTTGGCGGTGGCTCCAATGTCTCTGCTATGCCCCCCGTTCCCTCCCTGTCGTTGGATGGGGCGCACCTGCAGGGCGAGCTTGATACGGGTCGCTATGATGTCAATGTTTTTGTAGACAATAGCCAGTGCAAAGGCGCGCCTATTATTTTTGAAGAGCATCCCACTGCTAGCAATCTGCTTGGCTGTATTGAGCGAGAGTCCGAACTGGGCGCCCGCATTACTGACTTTAGCCTTATTAAATGCGGTTCATTGCATAAGGCTATTG
>CAYJHS010000147.1:0-6594 GCA_964369815.1 uncultured Desulfovibrionaceae bacterium | reverse complement strand
TCATACGCTCATACAAGTAGATGCAGTCGGCATGGTTATCCACGGTGAGGATTTCTTTACCCATACCAGCATCAAAGAGAGCACGAGTTTCATCCATAATTAAATCAAGGAGTTGACGAGTTTCCTCATGGGATAAATCTTCCTTAATCAGCTCAGAACAACGTCCAGAATACACCAAGTGATAAAAACAAGCACGGGGCACTTCTAAATCTCTCAAAAGCTGGAAAATACCAGGAACTTCCTGTACGTTACGCTTATTAATGGTGAAACGTACCCCCACTTTCAACCCTTCGGCCTGACAGTTAGCAATGCCCTCAAGAGCCTTGCGGAAAGAGCCCTTCACGCCACGAAAATGGTCATGCACCTCTTCCATGCCATCCAAGGAAATGCCTACATAAGACAAGCCTACTTCCTTGAGTTCCTTAGCTTTTTCTTTAGTTATAAGGGTACCATTGGTGGAAATAACTGCACTCATGCCCTTGCTTGTGGCATAGCTTGCCAGCTCCACAAGGTCTTTACGCACAAGAGGCTCACCGCCGGAAAAAAGCATTACCGGCGCTCCATAACTAGCCAAGTCATCAATAAGCACCTTGGCGGCTTCGGTAGAAATATCGTCTTTACCTTCTTCTTCAAAAGCTCCTGCATAGCAGTGAACACATTTTAAATTACAGCGGCGAGTCATATTCCAAACCACAACGGGTTTTTTATCTTTGGAAAATTGTAAGAGATGTGAAGGCAATTTGCCTGCTTCACGCCCATATCGTAAAGCGTCGGAAGGCTCTACTTGCCCGCAGTAAAGTTTTGATATACCAATCATATATGCTCCATAAAATATTTTTTTTGAGTAATAGACATAATCACTTATTCATAAAAGAAAAGGGGAAAAATTAAAATTTCCCCCCGAAAATCTATCCTTTTGCCACAACATCCTTGACAGCTTGTAAGCAAGCCTCAATACCGGCAGCGTTGTTCCCTCCGGCTTGGGCAAAATCTGGTCTGCCACCGCCGGAACCACCCACATACACACCAGCAATTTTTACAAGGTCAGGTGCGGTAAATTTCGTATGTAAGTCTTTAGAAACATAGATAAGCAGGTGTACTTTCACTTCACCATCCACCTCTTCTGTCCCTACAAGACAAGCAACCCCACTGGCAAGCTTTGAACGTACATCATCCATTAAATCACGCAAAGTTTTGCGATTTATGGTGCCCACGTTGGCAGTAAGCACAGCGGTGCCGGTAATATCTTGGCAATGCGCCATAAGATCTTTGCCTTGACTGCTCGCTGAGGCATGTACTTTTTTCTCGATTTCCTTATGCAGCTTTTTGTTTTCAGCTTGCAAGGCTTCAAAACGTGGTGCAATATCCTGCATTTTGCATTTAAGCCCAGCACCAACTTTTGCCAAGATGGCACGTTGCTCTTGCATAAGCGCAAGGGCATTCCAGCCCGTGACGGCCTCTATGCGGCGTGTACCAGCGGCTATACCAGCTTCAGAAAGGATGCAAAAAACGCCAGCCTGTCCGGTGCGTTCAAGGTGCGTTCCCCCGCAAAGCTCCACAGATTCTTTGCAATTATCTGTACAATTTCCAATAGTTAAAACACGTACTTCGTCGCCATACTTTTCACCAAAAAGTGCCATGGCGCCCATTTGACGGGCGGCATCTTGGTCCATAACTTCTGCCTGTACAGGGTAGTCAGCTAAAATGGCACGGTTAACATCTCGCTCCACAGCAGCAAGCTCTTCTTCTGTTAAACTGGCAATGTGCGAAAAGTCAAAGCGTAAACGATCGGGTGCTACGAGAGAACCGGCTTGCTGTACATGCGAGCCCAAGATGCGACGCAAGGAAGCATGTAATAAATGCGTACAGGTATGGTTGCGAGCAGAGGCCAAACGGTCATTTTCCAACACCGTTAGCTCCACTTCATGATCTAAAAGCAAGGAGCCTTCATCTACAGTGACACTGTGTACGGTCAAATCGGTAAAAGGCTTCAAAGTGTCCGTCACACGAGCACTAGCCTTAGGCTCTCCCATGGCCTCCATACTGCCAAGATCGCCCATTTGGCCACCGGAAGCGCCATAAAAAGGCGTACGTGCCGTCATGACAAAACCGCTGTGTCCTGCATCAAGCTGTGATACAGACATACCGTCACTATCCAGCATAGCCACCACGCGAGATTGTGTTTTCAATTCCGTATAGCCAACAAATTCTGAGTGGATCCCCTGCTCATGTATAGCGGCAAAAATTGCGGTAAAGTCCTGCCCTTCGCCGCCCAAGAGGCCGGCACTTTTTTGTGCGGCGCGTGCTCTGGCCTTTTGTTCAGCCATGCACTTGGTAAAGCCTTCTTCGTCAGCCGTAATACCCCTTTTTTCCACAATATCATTAACGATATCTAAGGGGAAACCAAAGGTGTCATAAAGCTTAAAACACAGCTCTCCTGACAAGGTTGTTTCATTACAAGCACACAGGCGAGTGAGTTCTTCTTCTAAAATATGTAAGCCTTTCTCAAGAGTTAAGGAAAAGCGTTCCTCTTCTTCACGCACCACACGGGCAATAAAGTCTGCACTATTTTGCAGTTCAGGATAATCTTCTCCCATCACTTCTGTGACACGGCGAGCTGTTTTGTACAAAAATGGCTCTTGCAAGCCCATGAGCGTGCCAAAACGCAAAGCGCGGCGCAGTAAACGACGCAAAACATAGCCCCGTCCTTCATTAGATGGTAAGGTACCATCAGCAATGAGGAAAGCCGCCGCACGACTGTGATCGGCAATAACACGCAAAGCCGTGTCAACATCATTGGTGTCTGGGGCACTAAAGGCGTATTGCACTCCGGCAAGTTCTGCGGCGTATTGGATAATATCTTGGAATAAATCGCAATCAAAGTTGGAGAACTTCCCTTGACACACGGCAGAAACACGCTCAAGCCCCATGCCAGTATCAATAGATGGATGCGGCAAATCTGTGCGCGTACCATCGGCGGCTTGCTCATATTGCATGAATACAAGGTTCCATATTTCCAAAAAGCGGTCACAGTCGCACTGGCCAATTCCACAATTAGAGCCGCATGATAGCTCTTTGCCTTGGTCAATAAAAATTTCTGAACACGGTCCACAAGGTCCCGTGTCGCCCATACTCCAAAAATTGTCCTTTTCGCCTAAGCGGAAAATACGCTCAGGAGCGAGGCCGGCAACTTTTTGCCAGAGTTCAAAAGCCTGATCATCATCACGAAAAACCGTAGCGTACAGCTTTGATTTGTCGAGCTTTAGTTCCTCGGTGACAAATGTCCAAGCCATGCGAATGGCATCTTCTTTAAAATAGTCGCCAAAGGAAAAGTTGCCCAGCATTTCAAAAAAAGTATGGTGACGTGAGGTACGTCCAACATTTTCTAGGTCATTGTGTTTTCCGGAGACCCGCAAACATTTTTGCGCCGTAGTAGCACGTACATAGGAGCGTTTTTCTTCCCCTAAAAACAAAGACTTAAACTGCACCATGCCTGAGTTTGCAAAGAGCAAAGTGGGGTCATTACGAGGAATAAGTGGCGATGATGGTACAACTTCATGCTGATGTTGTTGAAAATATTTCAAAAAACGGCGGCGAATTTCTTTAGCAGTGAACATTTTTAACCTCTATAATAACATTAATCATCAAAAACAGCATCGTTTTCATCAAAGTCTTCAGCCGCGGGCACAAAGTCTTTGGACTGCATCCCAAGATGTTCCACAATCTTACTTTCAATGGCATTGCGTAATTCAAGATTTTCATCCAAGAGTGCACGCACTTTTTCTCGCCCTTGTCCGAGCTTTTCTGCGCCAAAAGCAAACCATGAACCGCTCTGCTCTACAATCTTTGCATCAATACCAAGGTCTAAAAGCTCACCGGCACGAGAAATACCTTGACCATAAATAATATCAAACACGGCTTCACGGAAAGGAGGTGCCACTTTATTCTTGGTGACTTTCACTCGTGTTTTGGAACCAAAAGGTTCGTCCTTATCTTTCAACGTTTGAATGCGGCGGATATCAAGACGCACAGAAGAGTAAAACTTCAAGGCATTACCACCGGTGGTTGTTTCGGGGCTACCATAGCCTGTCACACCAATTTTCATACGGATTTGGTTAATAAAAACTATGGATGTGCGGGATTTATGAATGGTACCCGTGAGTTTACGCATGGCATGAGACATAAGCCGAGCGTGTCCGCCCACTTGCGTTTCTCCCATAGTACCGTCCAACTCGGCCTGAGGAATAAGGGCAGCAACAGAGTCGATAACCACTAGATCAACGGCGCCGGAGCGCACTAACATGTCCGCAATATCAAGAGCTTGTTCGCCATAATCGGGCTGAGAGATAAGCAATTCGTCGGTATTAACCCCAAGGCGGCGAGCATAAGACACATCAAGAGCGTGTTCAGCATCCACAAAGGCGCACGTGCCACCAAGCTTTTGGCATTCTGAAATAATATGCAAGGTTAAGGTAGTTTTACCCGACGATTCTGGCCCATAAATTTCTGTCACACGCCCGCGAGGTATACCCCCCACACCAAGAGCCAAATCAAGACCAATGGAACCTGTGGGAATAACCGGCGTTGCAACGTGTGCCTCATCAGACAGCTTCATCACTGCGCCCTTGCCATATTTGCGTTCAATACTGCTAAGGGCGGTGTTTAAGGCAGAGGCACGTGCATCTTCCTGTGAAATAGTAGGTTTTTTGGCCATGATTATCTCCGACAATTATCTATTTGTTTTTGTTTTTTGATTCATAAAACGAGGGGAGGCACAAACCTCCCCTCAAAACTACAACGAAAAGAAATTATTTAGGTTCAATTTCACCAATGTAGGTGCGCTTGCCGTCTTTAATTTCAATGATACCAATGGGCATTTCTGCGTCATGGGTAGCATTGATGCTGAGGCTCCCAAAAGGTGTGGGAAGATCTTTGGTGGCAGCAAGAGCAGCAGTCACGGCTTCTTTGTCAGCCTTACCTGCACGCTTAATGGCGTCCATAATCATCATATAAGTGGTATAACCAAGAGCAGCGTTCATGTTTGTTTCTTTGTTAGGATAGGCAGCATTCCAAGCATCGGTGTACTTTTTGGCTTCTGCGCCCATGTTTGGCATGTTAGCAGCATAAGGGAAGGCTGTTAACAAAAAGCCTTCAGAAGCTTTGCCGGCAATCTTTACGGTGTCAGGGTTGTCCATAGCATCAGCACCCATGAGGCGGAACTTTGCACCAAGTTCACGAGCTTGCTTCATGATGATGGCGCCTTCAGCAAAGTAGGCAGGCATAAACACGATGTCAGGCTTTTGAGCAATAAGCTCAGTAAGCTGTGCAGTGAAGTCTTGGTCACCGGAGCTGTACTTCATTTCACTGACAATTTCGCCACCAAGCTTATTGAAAGCACGCTTAAAGAAAGCAGAAAGGCCAACAGCATAGTCGTTGGATACGTCCATGAGGATACCGGCTTTTTTGGCACCAAGCTTTTCAAAAGCGTATTGAGCTGCGCCAAGACCTTGATAAGGGTCAATGAAACATGCACGGAAATAATATTTTTTGCCTTGGGTAACAAGGGGGCTTGTGCAGGATGTGCCAACTACAGGGGTTTTGGCTTTTTCAGCAACTTCGCCACCGGCCATGGCTAAGGAAGAACCATAAGTACCAATAATAGCAAGAACTTTATCACGCTCTGTCAATCTTTTTACAGCGTTGGCAGCTTCCACTTTGTCAGACTTATTGTCCACAACAACGAGCTCTACGGGGCGACCTAAAATGGTAGGCATTTGCTTTTGAGCAAGTTGCACACCTTCCAACTCCAACTGACCGCCAAAGGCATTTTGCCCTGTCAAAGGTAAATATACACCAATTTTAATGGGTTCTGCAGCTACAGCAGAAGTCGCTCCAAAGGCCATGAAGCCTAATGCCAATAAAAACGCAAGTTTAGCAAATTTCATTATCATCTCCTCTAAAAATTTAAGGTGTTATGTAACAAAGGCCAATCACTTTGTTACGCCAATGGAGAATATACCCATTTCTTCAAAAACTAGCAATAGAAGGACACGGGCAAAGCAAACAAAGGTGCATATTTTTCTCAAAAATAATTTTTTTGAAGAAAAAAACTCTCATCACCCTGTAAAAACAAAAAATATCCGCATGGAAGTTTTGAAAAAATACGTACTCCAAGGCAATTTTATATAATTATACCCCATCAAACATACGTAAATAGTTCCTATACGCCCTTTTGCTGATACGAGAATAGGTATCAAGGTCCGCCGAAAGCTCTAAGCCTGGAACAAGCGCTCGTACCACGGGCATTTCTAAATCTCTATGCGTTATATCTACATATAATGGGCTATAACCATTCGTATATAAAACCTCTTCTAGCAATGTCACATTACGAGAGGGAGATTCCAAAGTGTAATCAGGTAGAGCTTCCAAGTATTTTTCAGGAAGGCCTTTAATGGCAGGCCCAGAAGCCGGCCCATAAGGATAGGCAAAGGGCACTTCTGTTAAGGCCGCCAGAGCGGCTCTTTGCCCTGACAAATTAGCACCGGTGGCACGGAAGCTTTTACCTTTATTATAAATAACAAAAGCTTGATAGCA
>CAYJHS010000146.1:3044-6604 GCA_964369815.1 uncultured Desulfovibrionaceae bacterium | reverse complement strand
AAATCTACCCATCCTGTCATGATTTGGGAAGCAAAGCGTCACCCTTACAAAAACGAATTTGTACATATTGACTTTTATGGTGTAGACCTTGAAAAGGCTGTAAAAATTCAAGTTAATATAGAATTTACCGGTACTTCCAAGGGCGTAAAAATGGGCGGCAAGTTAGAAACCTACCGCGAACGTGTCTACCTTGTTGGCAAGCCCCAAGACCTTCCCAAGAAGATTGTTATTGACGTCACTGAAATGGGTCTTAACTCCAGCATTCGTGTAGCTGACTTAGAGTTGCCCGCCAATGTAAAGGCCTCTTATGACCAAAACTTCGCTATTGTTTCTGTTATTTCTAAAGTGAAAGAAGAAGCTGGTACCGACGAATAATAATTGCTTTATCTATAAAGCATGTTAATTTTATAAATAAAGGCCGATTCCCATTATGGGCATCGGCTTTTTTATTGCAAAAAAGATAAAAGCCATGCCGTTGCATCCGAAAATACCGCCCATACGCACAGAGTTTATTCAATCCCAAGGTTTGCCTATTGCACTCTCTGTACTTAAAAATTCTCCAGCGGCAACGACTGTGCTCTTTTATCCCGGCACCATGTCCTCCCCTCTCATGTACAGTGTTCTTTTGCAAGAGCTATATCTGGCAGGCTTTAATGTGGTGGGTCTGCACCCGCTTGGGCATAGGTTCAGCTCTAAGGCTAAAAAAGCCTTTACCTTTGAAGATATTATGCAAAACGGTAAAGATGCCGAAAATTTTATTCGACAAAATTTTTCAGGCCCCTTGGTGGTATGCGGGCACAGTCAGGGCGGTATTTTAGCCCTTGCTCACAGCATAAATAATTTACATGTTGCAGCCTGTTTTTCCATAAATACGCTTTTACCCCATAGACCAGAAGCGGCACTGGTTACACGCTTTGCTTTTGCCATGCGTCATAGACAAAAATATTTGTCGATGCTGCGCTTTTTTGCGCGTATACTCCCAACTTTTCCCGTCCCTTTATGGCTATACCTGCAGCCAAAGCGTATTTTTGCTCACTTATACAAAGTATCTTGCCCAGAAGCTAACTGCCTCAATAGTTATCCTTTAGCTTTTATTTCTAGTCTATTTCATCTTAATTTACACTCTGCAGAAGAAGAAGGAAATATTCACTGCCCCTTTTATCTTTTTGCAGCGCAAGATGACACATTATTTCCTTTGTCTATGATGCAAGAGTTATTTGCACATATTCAGGCAGAAAAAACATGTATTGTCCTTAATGGTGGTGGGCATTTGTGCGCACTCAGCACTTTATATTCACAAAACATTGCACGTCATATGGCTGCGGCCTGTGCAGGGCGTGGCCTACACATACACGCTCAATAAGCAGAACTTATGAAGCTTACTGATATATTGCGCTGGTTTCGCACTGACACAAAGGATATATCTCAAAAGGAAAGTAATATGGAATATCAATACCTCTTGGTTGGTCTTGGAAATCCCGGTGCAAAATATCACGGTACCCGACACAATATGGGATTTCAGTTTTTAGATTACTATATGGAGCATTGTGCCATAAAAGGCCGAGTTGAAGAACTTTCCGGCACAAAATTTAAATGTGAACTGTGGAGAGTTAAAGAGAACTCTTCTGCACCATGGAGGCTTTTGGCAAAGCCACAGACCTTCATGAACGTGAGCGGGGTGAGCGTTCAGCCGCTCTTAGCTTGGCATAAACTTACGCCTCAAGACCTTATTGTTGTGCATGATGAGTTGGACATCCCCCCCGGTCAACTACGCTTTAAATTGGGTGGTGGCAACGCCGGACATAATGGGCTTAAATCCATAACGCAGCACCTTGGAACGCCAGATTTTTACCGTATGCGCCTTGGTATTGGTAGACCCACGTTGCCAGAGCATGGGGACGTGGCAAACTTTGTGCTTTCTTGCCCTAAGAGTGAAGAACAGCAACACCTTGAAAATGCCATGCCTAAGGCACTAGAGGTGTTAGATATTTTTGAAAATGAAGGACTAAAAAGCGCTTCCAAGCATGCACTTACGGTTAAGGAATAGTACTCTTGACATTTTTTATTGTGCAACATATAAGATTTTAATAGTATTCTTTTTATCATTTGTTTTTTTTTGCAATTTTTTTCACATACCCCTTGCGTAACACAAATTTCGTGCTTAATTTATGGTATCAGTGCTTCATACTCTCCTCTATCACGTTTTCCTTTTCTTAAGTTCAGCGTTACATTGGACAACTCTCTCAAGTACGTGCACACTGGCCTTTAGTTTTAATCGCAACACGTTTCAATCACTTAAAAAAATGAGAGGCTCACCTTGTTTCAAGCTGACGAATTAGTGGTATACCCTGCCCAAGGAGTAGGCAAAATAGAACGCATAGCCCAAGATGAAATTTCTGGTGTGCAGTGTGAGTTTTATATTGTACGTATTGTTTCTAACAACATAACACTTATGGTTCCTGTGCATAATGCACTCAATGTCGGACTTCGTCCTTTAAGCGACAGTGCAAAAGCGCAAGAAATTTTAGACATTTTATGTACTGATGAAGAAATTCCCGTACATACTGGACAAAATTGGAATAGACGTTTTAGGGAATATTCCGAAAAGCTCAAAAGCGTTGACCTTAGGGAAGTAGCAAAAGTTGTTCGCGAGCTATTACTTATTGGTAAAAATAAGGAACTTTCCTTTGGAGAGCGACGCCTTCTTGAGCAAGCTATGCTCCTCATAACAGGTGAGCTTGCAGAAGTTTTAGGTATGGATGAGCCAAGCCTTAAAGAAAAGATACTCTCGCATTATCCTACAAACATAGAAAAAAACTAATTCATACTTATTTTACATTTTTTGCTTGCTTTCCTGAGTAAATGCGGTTACGTTTCCCTTGCTTCGGGAATCCTCAATATACCCATTTAATTATGGGTTACCTAAGTATTTATGTATCACCTTAAAAATTCAGGTATTACATAAAGTGTTGCAGAGTTCAAATACCACTCATTGATAATGCTTCATGCTATGAACATGTCATGTCTTTTCAAGAAATTGTCATACGCATAGGCTTATCATGCTAAACGTTTTTTTTCAAAAGCATAGAATAGCAATGTGTGGCACTTACTTATAAAACATACGACTTGTTACAACATTACACAAAAATCAACACTACTTACCCATGAAAAGCCTTGAATATCCAAGGCAGCTAAACCGTGACGATGGAATTTTATGCGTAAAAAAAATGAAAGCCCAGAAATGACTGAGGATGTCGCTGTAAGTGTTGTTAATCTTTCAGAACTCAAAACCAAAACCAAGCACGATCTCATGGAACTTGCCGAGCAATATAACCTCGAAAACGCAAGCTCCATGCGCAAACAAGAATTAATATTCTCTTTGTTGCAATCGTGTTCTTCGCAAAATGGCGCCATTTATGGTGATGGAGTGCTAGAAATTTTGCCCGATGGCTTTGGATTTTTACGTTCCCCCTTGTGTAGTTATATGCCGGGTGCTGACGATATCTATGTTTCGCCCTCACAAATACGGCGGTTTTCCTTGCGCCCCGGGGCCCTCGGCG
>CAYJHS010000146.1:0-3034 GCA_964369815.1 uncultured Desulfovibrionaceae bacterium | reverse complement strand
AAGGGGACATCGTATCAGGGCAAATTCGCCCACCTAAGGATGGCGAAAGATACTTTGCCCTCCTTAAAGTCACCGACATCGGCATGGAAGCCCCAGAAAACGCTAGAAACCTCGTCCTTTTTGACAACCTTACCCCCATCTACCCCGACAGCCGTCTCGTCATGGAAAATGGCGACAAAAATTACTCCAATCGCATCATTGACCTTATGTCACCCATAGGCTGTGGGCCGCGTGGTATTATTGTAGCCCCCCCCCGCACAGGGAAACCCATTTTATTACAATCCCTTGCCAACGCTATCAATGCTAATAACCCTGAAGTTTATCTCATAGTTTTACTCATAGACGAACGCCCCGAAGAAGTCACCGACATGGAGCGCACCGTAAAAAATGCCGAAGTGGTCAGCTCTACCTTTGACGAGCCACCACAACGCCACGTACAAGTATGTGAAATGGTGCTTGAAAAGGCCAAAAGACTTGTAGAACGCAAACGTGATGTGGTCATTTTGCTAGACTCCATTACCCGCCTTGGGCGTGCGTATAATGCCGTAACTCCCCCCTCTGGCCGTGTACTTTCCGGTGGGCTTGATGCCAATGCCTTGCAGCGCCCCAAGCGTTTTTTTGGTGCAGCTCGCAATATTGAAGAAGGCGGTAGCCTCACCATCATTGCCACAGCGCTCATTGACACAGGCTCTCGCATGGATGAAGTTATTTTTGAAGAGTTCAAGGGCACCGGCAATATGGAAATCTACCTTGACCGTCACCTCTCTGATAAACGTGTTTACCCGGCCATGGATATTAACCGCTCCGGAACACGCAAAGAAGACCTTCTCCTCGGAGACGAAGTTCTCAACCGTGTATGGATTTTACGCAAAATCCTCTCTCCCATGTCTTCCATCGACAGTATGGAATTTTTACTGGAGAAAATGCGTGGCACCAAGAGCAATAAAGACTTCTTAAACAGCATGGGCAAATAAACATATGACTTTTTGGGACATTTTTCTGCTTATTGCCTTTGTGGTGGTGGGACTAGGTATACGCTATATTGTAAAGAAGCTCGACCTTGTTGTCCTTGATCCATGCGGCTGAGGTATGAAATTTGCGCCTAGGCAGGCTCTTGAAAATAAAGAACATAACAAAACCATGCGGCTTTAACTAAAAGCTTACTTTTCTTGGGGGAGGGAACTTTTTTAAAAAAGTTCCCTCCCCCCCCCTCCCTCAAAAACTTTTCATTGCGACAACGCCCTATTTTTAAAGCATAAAGGGGGCAATGAAGCCTGCATTTTCTTTCTATCTTAATTACTTATTTTTCCTACACTACAGTGCGTAGTAGTAATATCTGGCGCGTTTTGGGAGAGGATGGGGGGTGTGGGGGGAAGGAGAACACTTTTTGGCGCTAGCAAAAGGGTTCCCCTTCCCCCACAAGAAAACTACAAAAGACTACAAAAAATCATAAAAACATAAGCAAACTCAGCGCCATAACCGCCATGCCAGCCACAAGGCCATAGATGGAAAGGTGATGCTCACCATATTTACTAGCGGCTGGTAAAAGCTCATCAAGGCTGATAAAAACCATAACCCCCGCCACCGATGCAAACATAAAACCAAAGACCGTATCCGTAAAGAAAGGATAGAAAATTAAAAAGCCCAACAGCGCCCCAATGGGTTCTGCAAGACCAGAAAAAAAGGACAAAGCAAAAGCTTTTTTCTTACTATTGGTAGCATAATAGATAGGCACGGCCACGGCAATGCCTTCGGGGATGTTGTGAATGGCAATAGCTACAGCAATGGGAAGCCCCACTGTGGGGTCATTAAGGGTCGCCATAAAAGTGGCAAAGCCCTCGGGGAAGTTGTGCAATGCCACAGCAAAGGCGGTAACAATGCCCATGCGCATAAGAGCTTTATTTTTAGGGTCTTGCGCTGTTTCCATATCTTCCACCTTACGCACTTCGTGAGGATTGCCCATATCAGGTACAAATTTGTCAATGAGAGCAATGAACAAGACTCCAAAGAAAAACCCAAAAACCGTGAGCCATGTAACCAGTTTTTCTCCCTGCGCCTTTATAAGCAGCTCATTTGCTTTGACAAAAATCTCAACAAAAGACACATAGAGCATAACCCCTGCAGAAAACCCAAGGGCAACGGACAAAAATTTCGTATTGGTTTTTTTAGCAAAAAGCGAAAGAAGGCTACCAATGCCCGTGGACAGGCCGGCAAACAAGGTTAAGGATAAGGCTAAGAGAAAGTTAGGATTGTCAAACATATGCACCTCATTGAAAGTCTCGACTAAACCAACAGGTGAAAAATATAAAGCCCCTTATATATCGATACGTAAGAGTCGAGCTACACCTCTTGTCGATATTGCAACGACTGACGTAAAGTTTCTTTATCCATAAACTTTACTTCAGAACCAAGGGGCATGCCTTGTGCTAGACGGGTAATTTTAATCTGCGGAAAGTTTTTTTGCACCATGGTGCGCACGAAGGCTCCAGTACTATCTGCTTCTAAAGTTGCCCCAAGAGCCAGCACAAGTTCTGTAACTTCTCCCTCTTGCAAGCGCTGCAAAAGTTTTTCAAGTTCAAGGCCTTCGGTATTGGACGAACCAGGCTGTAGAAGACCTCCCAATATTAAATACTGCCCTTTATAAATACCACCCTCTTCCAAGGTAAGCATACTGTCCCACTCTGAAACAAGGCACAAAGTATGACGTTCTCGGCCGGCATCACTGCACACGACACAGGGATTTTCCGCTGTAAGCCCACCACAACGCACACAAAGATGTAAATTGTCACGCAAATCATGAATAGAACGCCCAAGACGGCGTGTTTCAGACTCAGGCCAACGTAAAAAAGCCATGGCCACACGCATGGCAGATTTGGCACCAAGCCCAGGAAGGCGTTGTAATTGCTCCACCACCGCTCGCAAAGGTTCGGGAATTTGATTATTCATAAATAATACTCTGGATATTTATTTATTTTTGGGGAGGGGAGAGGAAAACTTTTGCTAACGCCAAAAAGATTTTCCTCCCCCCTCCCCA
>CAYJHS010000145.1:229-6676 GCA_964369815.1 uncultured Desulfovibrionaceae bacterium | reverse complement strand
GGCGTTTCCATCTTATCGGTTTAACGCAGGAAGCACACAACAGAGAGATGGGTTTAAATACCAATAAGTCTACGTCACAATATGTTGTCTTAACAAAAGAAATGCTCCAAAACGCCGAAGCTAAAATGGCGCAAGGCGAAGGTAAGGACATTCAACTGGTTATTGCTGGTTGCCCGCATCTTTCTTATATTGAATGTGTGGAGTTGCATAAGTTCTTAAATGGCAGAAATATCCATAAAGATGTGGAATTCTGGGTCTTTACCAATAGATGCAATAAACAACAAATGGAGAAAAACGGTTTATTTGAAGAATTGCGTCGCCTTGGCATAAAAATCTATACCGATGGTTGCCCCATGTCTTCGCCCATTAGAGATGCCGGTATTGAAAATATGTTTAGTAATTCCGGAAAGTTTAGCTGCTATTGTTATTCTTATACTCAGCGTCATCCGCAATATGGCAGTCTTGCCGACTGCGCAGAAACCGCCGTCAACGGCAAACTCACAAGGAGTGCAAAGCCATGGTGGTAGATACAATTTCATGCAAGGCCCTCGTGGATGGTAATGTGGAAGGCAAAGTTTTGTTTTCTCGCTCTCCCATCAGCTTTCTTGGCGGGGTAGATCCTAAAACAGGCATTATTATGGATGCCCTCAATGACCAACATCAAAAATGCATAGCCGATGAAATTTTTGTTTTTCCCTACGGAAAGGGTTCAAGTGGCGCTGCATTGGTGCTTTTGGAGCTGGCGCGTATAGGCAAGGCGCCTAAGGCTATTATCAATCTGCGCTCTAGTACGGTTATTTTGACTGGGCCATTAATTATTCGTGAGTTTTACAAAAAAACTATCCCTTTGCTCAATGTAAGTGAAGAAGATATGGAAAAACTCAGCACGGCTAAATATGCGAAGATTGCAACGGTAAATGGCGAAACAAAAATTATTATTGAAGATAAGTAATTATATGTACATTATTTTGGGGGAGGGAAACTTTTGTTCACAAAAGTTGCCCTCCCCCAAGCCCTCTCCCTTCAAAAAACTTTCACTGCGCTGATGGCCTATTGTTAAAGGTTGTATTTTGCCGCAATGAAAACCTCTGTGTAGCAATATCTTTTTGTTTTATTTCTTATTTAAGCATAAAAGCAGAATACGGGGGGAGGCCTCTTCGACATGTAAATAGTCTATAACTTCCACACTGTTAAAAAGTATTTTTAATTGGTCAACAAAATTTTCTAAGGTGTAGTTTGGAGGGAGATTTTTTTGCATTTCCGCTCCTCCCAGTCCATTGGGCATAAATTCTGTAATGAGGTGCTTATCGGTGTGTTTTGCCAAAATTTCTGCAATATGTTTCCAAGAAAACTCGTCTGTTAAAAACACATGGTGGGTTAAAGCTAAAGCAATGGCGACATCCGCCGTTTGGTGGGTGTGAAAAAGTCCAGTGGAAACAAATTTTATGGGGCCATCAGCGCCAAATTCACGCAAATGTAGATGCCCACGAGCAACGGCTGTATCGTCTGGTTCAAGGGCAAGCACCTGTGCACCAAGGCTGGCGGCAAGGCGCGAAAAACTTCCTGCATTGGCACCTAGGTCAATAACAGTTTTGGGTGCAAGAGTCTTTAAAAGGCGCAGCACCATGGCTTTTCGATTGGGTCCGCCGGGTATAATATCAGGTATACTCGTATCAAGGGCTACTTTCATGCCATAGTCTGACCAAAGGGTTTGCGCCCAAGTAAACTCTAAGGAGGTAATCATTTCTTCTAAAAGTTCAAGTACTTCACATCTGTTCTCGGCAAAGTTGATAGGGTCAGTAATAAGGTTGAGACTAACTACGGCATCAGGAGAAAGCCCCTTTTCAATGCTAAAGCGCATCATATCTTCCAGAGCATAGATTTTACTTCTAAGTAAAAGAGGGTAGATAAAATAATTGACATGCTCTTCAATGCCGGCAAGCTCGTTATATTGGTTGCAGTGTACAATGGAGCCAATGTCGCACCAGTAGGGCGCATCAAGCTTTTGGATGACAATATTACTCACATGCCCGTCCATAAGCATGAGGCCTCTTTTGTATAACCATAGGTTCATTTTAATATATAAAAGAGCAGCCTCTTTGAGTACCAACAGGTTGCTATGTTTCAAAGGGACAGTGAAGTGTTCTGTATATTGCGAATAAATCTTAGTATAGCCGTCAATATGTAAATTTGAAAGCACTGTTTGCGGAATGAAACCTTCTTCATAGAGAGTATGGAGTAGCTGGTCAAATTTAGCATCTTGAATATGAGGCTGCGCTGTGGGCAGAATAGCTTTATAATGCTGTCCATCATAGATAAATGCGTTGGAATTCGTGTCGAGCATGCGCACACCAATCAACTGTACGTCCTCTTTAGCTAAAATTTTTTTCTCTTCCATAGTGTGAGCATCCTTGTTAAAATATTTCTATTTCTAGCTGAGTTACGATAAAAAGTAAAGATTTTACTTTTTTCCGCAAGATGAAACCTCTACACCATTTATTGCGTAGGGGCTCAAATCTGCTTTCTTGACAAGAGAGTGCGTATGTTGCAAAATGATAAAAGTGATACTTATTGGAGGTGTATTATGAAAAAATATTGTTTTCTTTTGTTTTTTTTATTGTTTTCCTTAATTGTTAGCGGTGAGGCTTTCGCAGAGAAATTTTCAGTATTTTGCGCCAATGGCAAAATTGAAGTAGACAGCCGCACTTTACAGCAAATGATTCGAGACCGTGGTCGCAATGTGTATGCCATGGTTACTTATGATTATCGCATGGATGCCAACGAATTTGCTAAGAAAATGGGTGGAATTGGTGCGAAGTGCCCAAAAAAATAGCATATTCGTATAGTGTAAATGTCAGTGGCCTACACTTTTATAGACCATTGTATTTAAGGTTTTGATTGTAACGTAATTCCATCGGAATGAAAGATGTATATTAATTTATATTCGCCGCATATCCCCACTGCTTATGTTGATGTGGATATAATTTGTCATATTTATAGTGTGATTCAGGAAAAATCTAAGAAAGCTTTGGCTTCTTCAGATGCGCCTTATGCCATGGCAAAAACTTTGCCGCCGCACTTTGGCTCTTTTGGCAAAGCCCCCTTTGTATGGCCGTCGCAAATGGCGGTGATTAAGGCTGATGCTTATGGGCATGGGCAGGTGGCAGTCAGTAAGGCTCTCATGAAGCATGGGGCACAGGTTTTTGCTTCTGGTAGTGTGCAGGAAGCGTGTGACTTACGTAAAGCACTAGATGGCATGTTGAATAAACCACTAGTTATAGCCCTGATAGGCTTGATTACTTCTGAAGATATTTTTTTATGTCAACAGTATGGTATTACGCCACTTATACATAATTTTGAACAACTGGATATGCTTGCCAGCGTGCAGACAGATTTCCCAATTGTTTTGAAGTGTAATACCGGCATGGGGCGGCTTGGTTTTAATGTGGAAGAATTGGCAAGTGTTATGGAAAGATTGTTGAAACTGCCCAAGGTTCTTCCCATTCTCTGTATGTCACATTTGCACTCAGCAGACAGTGAAGATGGGCAAACACAGGTGCGCACGCAAGGTAAAAAATTTGCTTTTATGCTTGAAGCACTACGCTCTATTTGGCCAAATATGGCGGCTTCTTTGGCGAATTCTGCCGGAACAATGCTTGTAGATGATATTACAGACTGCATTGGGCCACATGTGTGCCGCCCGGGTGTGTCTTTGTATGGTGTAAACCCTTTACAGGGGACGAGTATACAAAGTTTTGGGGATGGACTTTTGCCTACCATGTGGGTGGGGGCGCCAATTATTGCTCGACGCACTTTATCTGCAGGGGAGGGCATTGGCTATGGGCATGTGTATGTGGCAGAAAAGGATACTCCCGTAGGGGTTATTTCTTGTGGTTATGCTGACGGATTTTCTCGTGGCTTGACGGGTAAGGCTATGGTATGTGTGGCAGGGCACAGGGCGCCGCTCGTGGGTCGAGTAGCCATGCAGATGGTTTTCGCTAATTTAAGTGAAGTTACGGAAGATGCGCAGGCTTTATCTAAGGAAGCTTGGGTGCTTGCTGGCCCCTATGCCACAGGGGTGAGCGTGTATGAGCTGAGTGCCGCTTGGGGAACCATTCCTTATGAGGTGCTTTGTCTTTTGGGCTATAATGCAAGGAAGTATGTTTCTTTTGAAAAATGGAGAGAAAGGCAAGCGACTGCTCTCTAATCTGCACCCCCTATGAAGAAATGCAAAATGCAATTGGCGTCAATTTCATCGACACCAATTGCATTTTGCATTTCTTCATAGGGGCTTAATATGTGATGCATAAGGAAAGAGTTGGTAAACAAAGTTTTGCTTTTGCTCAGTTTCCCATAATGCGCACAATGTATTGTACCTGCGGCGTGTTACGTCCTTTCCATCCGTGTTTTTCAGCACGAATCCAAAAATCTTTTTCTGCCTTAATGGGCATATCTTCTATAAAACCACCAAGTTTTTCCCAAAGCTCTTTACGAAATACCATTGCCGGCAGATGTGGGCATTGGATATGTTCTTGGCTAAAATCAAGGGAGTTTTTCCATAAAATAGTATTTTCTTGACCGATACTAAGGCTTTGTGCCCAAATCCAGCTTATGTCAGTATGTGCATGGAGGAGAGACAGAGTGCTGTGTAGGTAGCTTGGGGCGAGCAGATCATCGGCATTGAGGATGCATATATAGGAAGTAGGGCTTTCTTTAATGGCATTATTTATAGCTTTTATGGAATCATTATGGCTGTATGTGGTTGTTTTAATGCGTGAATCGGCATGTTTTTCTAAAAGCTGTTGCAAGTAAGAGGATGGGGCATTTTCATGAAGAATGCACAGCTCCCAGCGTGTTTCGCTTTGTGCTAAAATAGTTATAAGGACTTCTTCTAAATACTTTTCTTGCGCTCCTAGGGGAAGAACGAGGCGTATGTGCGGAATAACTGGCGGCACGGGAGCAGATTCATGGCGTAGCTGTCCCGCAAACTCGCCATTACTGGTGAGGAGGAGAAAGCGATAAAGGTCGCATATGTTGCGTGATTGTCGTACGAGTGAAAAGAAGATATTCAATATTTCTAGAGATTGAGTGGTGTTTCCAAGGCGAGCAGCAAGCAGGGCATAGGCAAAAAATTCATATTCCAGATGATTGACATTTTCAGGGCTTTTGCCTTGTTGTACCTGTTGCATAATTTTTGCGATTCTTGAAGCATGGATGCGAAATTGTGCCATGAAAGGTATATGCGGAGTGAAGTCTGGTTGCATGAAGCGGCGTAAGGCTGCAGACTTGGTTTTATAGGTTTCGTCAAAGCTACGCTGTGGGTTTTGGCTTTCGAGATTATTGTCATATTCTAAAATAAGGCCAAGCTCTTCGGGAATATGACGTAAAAGAGCTACGTCTGCCATGCGTAGCCATAGGTCATAGTCACCGGCCACGGTGAAACTGGCATCGAAATATCCAATTTTTTCATGTATGACTTTGCGCCACATGGGCTGTGCTCCTACCTCACAGTGGCGCAATAAGTTGATGTGAGTATAGGGAAGCCATGTGAGTTGCCTTTTTATACGAGCGGTGGGGAAGAGGGCGTTTTTTTCGTCAGTAATGCGATTGGAGGCATAGACAAGGGCTACGTCAGGATGGGCATCTAGCTCAGCGACAAGGCGTTCAAAGGCGTGTGGCGCATGGCGGTCATCGGCGTTGGCGTTGGTGATGTACTCGCCCTTAGCCATGTGTATGCCTCTATTCCATGAGGCATAGAGTGTTTCACGCTCAGCTGTGCGTAAATAGTGTATATTAGGGTATTTTTGCGTAAACTCATGGGCGATGGCTTGTTCATTCTCTGGAGAGCAGGCGTCAATGATAAGCACTTCGGTATCTTCAAAAAGGCTTTGCTGCACAAGGTCTTCTAGGCATCCACGTAAAAATTGTTCGGCCGTGTAGACGGAAACAATGGCGGTTACTTTGTATTTTTTTGTCGAAGACATATTTTGTCCTATGTATTTGCGGTATAATAGTTTGTAATAATAACATTAATTGCTTTAGTGATGCACGCTAGTAAAAAATATTAAAAAAGGTTATTATGTAGTGCTTTCGATGCAATACTACTTTAAAGAAGCACATAAGGCAAAGTGGAATTTGTAAACATTGCAGTAGCTTTAGTGTTTTGGTGGATTTTTGGGTACGATATGAATATTCTTTGTGTATTTGGAACACGACCAGAGGCTATATAGATGGCTCCTGTGGTGCATGCCTTACAAGCCTCTGATTTTTCAGCACATGCACCCATGTGTGTCAAGGTCTGTGTGACGGCGCAACACCGACATATGCTAGATCAGGTTTTGGATTTTTTTGAAATAGTACCGGATTTTGACCTGAATCTGATGCAATCAGCACAAAGGCTTACGCATGTTACCACAAAAGTTTTGCATGGTATGCAAGATATTTATG
>CAYJHS010000145.1:0-219 GCA_964369815.1 uncultured Desulfovibrionaceae bacterium | reverse complement strand
CGCAGTGGAAGCCGGAGATGGTCTTGGTACATGGCGATACCACAACAACTTTTGCGGCGAGTCTTTCGGCCTATTATGCTCGTATTAGTGTGGGGCATGTGGAGGCGGGGCTGCGGACACATAATAAGTATTCTCCTTGGCCGGAGGAGCTGAACCGCAAGCTTACGGCGAGTCTTGCGGATGTACATTTTGCTCCTACGCAGCATGCACACAATAATT
>CAYJHS010000144.1:2295-6699 GCA_964369815.1 uncultured Desulfovibrionaceae bacterium | reverse complement strand
TTGAGGGAGGGGTCTGGGGGAGGGAACTTTTTTTAAAAAGTTCCCTCCCCCAGAAAAAACTAAAAATTAAAAAACTACAAACTATCCCCAGTTGTGCGATGTACGTACGTGTCCTTGTGGAGAAACAAGCATACATGCCCTATGTGGTAGGGTATTGATAAGGGAAAGAGCTTTGCTGCTAGGCATGGCGGAAAGTGCCGTGGCTAGGGCATCGGCTTCAAGGCTTGTGGGTGCCATCACACTTACTGAAGCACTAAATTGTGAGCTTTGGGCACGCTTAGGGTCAATGAGGTGATGATATTTTTTGTCTTTACTAAAGTATTTCTCATAGTTGCCTGAAGTTGCTAGGGCGCCTTGCAGTGGGATGGTGGTAAGAATTTTCCCATTACCTGCAGGGTTTTCAATACCGACTCGCCACGGTGTTTGCGGAGCTTTTTGTCCACGAGCACGAATGTCACCGCCGGCATTGACGAGGTGATTGTCCATGCCTAAGGCATAAAGCATGTCTGAGGCGCAATCGGCAATGTAGCCTTTGGCGATGCCGTCAAGGGTAAGTTTCATGCCTTGTCTGCCAAGACGTACATGGTCTTGGCTAATGTATATTTCCTTGGCTTGCATGAGGTCTTTAGCGGCTTGTATTTCCTTGATGTCAAAGGTGCCACTGGCATAGGCATCCAGTAGAGGAGCTACGGTTATGTCGAAGGCTCCGCCACTGAGCGTATGTATATGTGTGGCTTTTTGCAAGACGGTGAGCAAGTGCTTAGGGGCATTGAGAAGCTTACTCTTGCTTTGGAGCTCGGTAAGAGGAGAGCTTTTGTGGCGGGTCAGCTCAGCTTCTAGCTGGCTAATGTGTTCAAAGGTGCGCCCAAGGGCTTCTTCTGCATGTGTTTTGCTACTATGTACGGTTGATAGGGTTACAAAAGTTCCTAAGAGTACACGGGTTTGTGTATGTACTTCGGGATGCTGGAGTGTGCTGAAGGCACTTGCAAAGCTCGGCTTGCACAATAATGCTGCTCCAGCCAAGGCTGCGCCTTTGAGCATGGCGCGGCGTCCTATGGAGTGAGATGTTTGTTTCATCATAATTGTACCTTTATAACAGTCTGTTAGGCCTGTGTGTCGGTTTGCTGTGCTGTTCTGTCTTCTTTGGGCACCATAACTTCTGCTTTGCCTTTAAGGGCAAGCTCTTCTAAGTGTTCAGTATGTAAGGTGTCGGAAAGAGTAGGACAAAATGGGCGTAAAATCTTACGTGGGCAATTGCTAATGCACACTTCTTCGCACTCTGCGCCATAGCTTAAGCACTTGTGTTGGTCAATTTCAATGCGGCTGTCCACAGATTTAATGGCTTTAGCCGGGCAGATTTTAATGCATTTGCCACAGTTAATACAACCCACTTCACAAATGTCCATAACCGCACGCATTTTATCTTTGGTGGCGCAGGTAACAGCCACACGAGCACGCACGGGAATGAGGTCTAAGGAGTTACGCGGACACGCCTTTAAGCACATGGCACAGCCGGTACACTTGTTAGGATTGATACTCACGAGGCCATTTTCAATCTTCATGGCATCGAAAGGGCAGGCGTGAATACAGTCGCCAAAGCCAAGACAAGACCATGCACATAGGTCAGAACCGTTCATGAGTAAGGTTGCTGCTGCACAAGAAGGCATGCCGTGGTATTGGTAGCGTGCGGCAACTTTGCCGGCTATTTTATCACAGCGGCGAAAAGAAAGCATGGGGTCAGCAGCGCCAACAGCCTTGCCGGTAAGTTCGCCAATGGTGATGGTGGTATCGGCAGAGCCAGCTACGCACAGCGCAGCTGAAACGCTTGGCTCATTGATAACAGCAATGGCATAGCCTTCGCAGCCTGCATAGCCACAGCCGCCGCAGTTAGCGCCGGGAAGGGCGTCCAAGACGGCTTCTACACGGGGGTCTTCTTCCACATAAAAGACTCGTGAGGCCGCAGCCAAAATAATGGCGGCTACCAGACCAAGCCCAAAAAGAGTTAAAATTGATGTTAATACCATGTATGCTCTCCCTAATATAAAGGATGAAGTTGAAATTTACTAGCTGGTCATACCCTTAAAGGCGACAAATGCCAGTGACATTAACCCTGCCATAATCAAGGCAATGGGGGTGCCCATCATGGCCTTGGGTACACGGCAGGTTTCGAGTCTTTCACGTACGCCCGCCATGAGAATTAGCGCAAGCAAGAAACCGGCACTGGCAGCCACGGCGTAGAGCATGGAGGTGATAAAGTCAAATTCTTCTCTTTGTACCAAGATGGCAACACCCATAACCGCACAGTT
Organism: uncultured Desulfovibrionaceae bacterium; assembly: GCA_964369815.1. GTDB lineage: Bacteria > Desulfobacterota > Desulfovibrionia > Desulfovibrionales > Desulfovibrionaceae > CAYJAD01. The sequence goes on along the minus strand of CAYJHS010000144.1, from coordinate 4,393 downwards.
GGTGGTGATGAGTGGTAAAAAGATACCGAGGGATGCGTAGAGCGGTGGTACCATTTTTTTGAGGAACATTTCCACAAATTGCACCAATGATGCAATAACAAGAATAAAGACAATTGTTTGTAAGTATCCTAGATTGTAGGGAGCAAGTACATATTTTTGCATGGCATAGGTACAGGCTGTGGCCATGATGGTAACAAAGATAACTGCACCACCCATGCCAAAGGCAACGCCTTGTTCCTTAGAGCAGCCAAGGTAGGGGCAGTTTCCAAGGTACTGGGCAAGGACGATGTTGTTTACAAAGATAGCAGAGATGAAAAGTTGAAAAATATCCATATATCCCCCTATTTATGACCCGCAGCACAGGCACCGCAAGAAGCGCAACCGTGGGTGGGGTTAGCTGGTTCATCAAGGCCTTTACGTGAGGCTTGCCATTTGGAAAAAGCGTTCATGGCGCATAAAATAAGGCCAAGGCAAATGAAGGCACCGGGCGCCTCTACCATAACTTGGAAGGGTTTAAAGCCTTCCCACATGATATTGTGCCCAAAGAGTGTGCCTGCGCCGAACAGCTCACGAAGCCCCCCTAAGAAGGTGAGGGAAAGGGTAAAGCCAATGCCCATACCAAAGCCGTCAGCTACGGAGAGCGCCACAGTATTTTTGGCAGCAAAAGCTTCTGCCCGCCCCAGAATAAGGCAGTTTACCACAATAAGGGGCACAAATATACCAAGCTGTTGATAAAGCGGGTAGGCATAGGCTTGCATGAGCAATTCCACAGACACTACTAGGGTGGCGGATATGGCAATGAAGCAGGCGATACGCACTTTTTTGGGAATAATATGGCGTACCATGGAAAAAATTAAGTTAGAAAGCACAAGCACGAAGATAACCGCAAGGCCCATACCAAGGCCATTATTAGCGGACTTTGTCACTGCAAGTACGGGACACAAGCCAAGTACCAAACGAAAAGGAGGGAGTTCGTTCCATAGTCCTTTGGTAAATTCTCTCATTAATTGACTCATAATTTCACCTTATTTCCATTTCTGCAGGATTTGTTCTTTAAGTTCTGCATATACTTTTGCTGCATTGTTCACGGCAAGGGTTGTACCGACGGAGGAAACCGTGGCACCGGAAATAGCATCAATGGCGCCGCCGTCTGCTTTCATCTTAACGTCCATGCCTTTACCGGTAAATTGGTCGGTAAAACGTGGTAATAAAATAACATCACCAATGCCAGGCGTTTCTTTCATGGTGGTAACACCGATACCTAGGAGGGTATCGTTGCTGGGGTTAAAGCCTACCATGACACTGATATCACCACCAAAGCCCTTGCCCTTATCTTCTAGGGCAACGCCTATAAGCTTGCCTCCCTTATTGGCAGGAAAGACCGTAATGGTACGCCCGTCTTTTAAGGTGAATTTTTGTCTATCGGCAACAGGTGAATTTTCCGCACCTGCAAATATTCTTTTTAGAGCGGGTTCTTGCACATAGGTGAGAACTTGTTCTTCAATGGGCAAGGCCGTGATTTGCTTTAAGTAGGAGAGCGCAAAGCCCGCAATACCACAAATTGTGGATAATACCACTAGCATTTTAAGTATATCACGCATTATTGGCCTCCAAAGGGTTTAGGACGGATACCATCAAGCAAGGGGGTGAGGAAGTTCACTAGCAAGATAGCAAAGGGAACACCATCAATATGCACACCATAGACTCGAATAATAATGACTAATATACCCCCAAGCAGTCCGTAGAGGATCATGGGAATTTGTCTGTCAGGTGAAGAGGCAGACTCCGTGGCAAGGAAGAATCCTCCCAGCAAGGTGGAGCCGGTCAATACATGAAAGGCCGGTGTGGCATAGGTTAACGGGTCAATAGCGTTGAAAATGGCAGCGGTGCCTACAACGCCCACAAAAAAGCTTGTGGCAATTTCCCAGCGTATAATCCCCCGTAAGCACAAAAAGGTACCGCCAATGAGCAAACCAAGGGCTTGGGCTGCACCAAGGCCGCCAATTTGTGCGCCGAGCAGGAGTTCCATAATATTTGTTTCTGCGGCAACTTTGGCACCAAAATACTTAAGTTGTACTAGGGGGTCTACATAAGAGGT
>CAYJHS010000144.1:1227-2285 GCA_964369815.1 uncultured Desulfovibrionaceae bacterium | reverse complement strand
ACCAACCCCCACCACTACCAACCACCAAGGAGCAGCTGCCGGTAAAAGGAAGGAGAAAAGTAGGCTTGTAATTACCGCTGAAAAGTCGTCTACGGAAATGTCACGATCCATAATTTTTTGACACAGTGCCTCAACGGCAATGCCCGTGACTATGGCAAGTGCCATAACGCGTGCTGCCGGTAGTCCCCAGTGCCAAATGGCCATGCCTATGGCTGGCATTAGAGCAAACAAGGTCATATAATTTAAGGAACGTATAGTACGTCCGCAATGCCAAAAGGGAGGAGCACTTACGGCTAGTAGTGTAGCTTGTGTAGTTTTTGAGATTTCTTCCTCCTATTGCGTCGCAGAATCAGTGTTTTCGCCAGTTTCGGCAGGGTCAACTTGGAGTTCTTCCAGCTTGCTTAAGGCTTCTTCTTGTAAGAGCCTGTGTTTGGCAAGGCGGATGTATTGTAATACCGGCCGACGTGCAACGCATACATACCCGCACAGACCACAGTCAAGGCAAGAGAAAATATGCTCATTGCGACAGCGATCATGCAAGGCAAATTCCGCATAGCGGCTTAAGGTGGAGGGAGCTAAGCGTGCAGGACAGACAAGGACACAAGAACCGCAGTTGATACAGGGGCTGTGTCCTTCAATGGTGGGAACGTCTTTGGATTCCACCACAAAAACCCCATGTGTGCCCTTGGTGACACTACGGTCTAGGGTGTCAAGGCTTTCGCCGCGTAAGGGGCCACCCCTATGGACAGTATCGCCCTCTTGGATGGTAATATGGGCATTTTCTAAAATTTCACCCACATAGGAGCCTTCCTTCACGATGAAATTTTCCCATTTAGAGTAGGAGCCTACTGTGAGTACCGTTTCAGTGAGGGGAAAACAGGTATGTCCAATGCGGCCAAGACTCCAAAGATTATGCAGGCTTACACAGGCGACATCAGGAGGATTTTCCTTGCCGGTGACGTTTTTGATGACTAGCTCCGAAAGGCTTTGTGGGTAAGTTGCAGGAACGTGTACCACTTTAAGTCCTTCGTAAGAAAAGTGCATACCGTGGGGCAAGG
>CAYJHS010000144.1:0-1217 GCA_964369815.1 uncultured Desulfovibrionaceae bacterium | reverse complement strand
TTACGCACGTACAAAGCGTTTTAAAAGCTCAATGCCAGCACGGAATGTTTTACCATAATTGGTAAGGATGGGTTCAGCCCAAGCCACACCCGGATCTGGGTTTAAGGCATTGATAATGAGGGTTTTACATTTTTTGCCTAAAGAACCGGTGTTTACGCCCATTTTTTTAACGGCTAAAATGAGCTCCTCCCCTTGCAAACCTTGTGCAAGAAGATCGACAGGTGCCACTTCCGGCGGCGGATTTTCGGCGTCGGGTTCTTCTGCTTTAACAAAGATGCTTCGTTCATTAACGTCTACTACAACACCGTGAATGGGCGAAAAAAGGTCACCTTTGTTCAACTCAGGGTGTTCAGCAAGCAACATGCCTGGGTGCAGTTTACTTTTTTTCTTAATGCCATCTACAAGGGTAAACCCTTCACGATTTAAGCGCACATTGCTTGGGGTTGGACCTTCGCTAAAGCGTTGGGTTACGCCATAAACCAAATGAAAACGAGGATCGTTAAGTATTTGAAAATGTTGCTTCATTCTTTCCTCACTTGGTATGGCATTGGTTACACTGTTCAGCGGTGTAAGGGCCAGCTTTGGCTGTTTCATGCCAGGTCATGCACTGGTCATGGAAGGCTGTCATACGGTCGGGAATAAGCTCGCTTGGCTTTTGCGTATGACACTGAGCGCAGTTCATGTATATTGGATTGAACTTGAGTGCTTCGGGGCCTTTTTCTTTCAGCTCTTTACGCTTGTCAATGACCTTATGGCAGGTGGCGCAGTCTTTTATACCCTTAGAAAACATGTCTTCGTGACAGCTTTGGCACTTAACGTGTACAGCTTCACGTAAAGAAGGCGTTTTATTACTGGGGGTGCTCTCGTGACAGTTGGCGCAATTTTGTGGCTCTGGCTCAATATCCGTATCTTCATGATGGCAGGATGTACAGTCAAGGCCGTAATCTTCGGCGTGTGCCTTGTGACTCCAAGCCACTTTAGGGGCAAATTCCATGTGGTGACAGGTGGCGCAAGCATCGGGACCTTTCATAGTCTTACTATGTGTTGTTTTAAAGGTCTCGTTGAAGTCCACCCCGTGACAGCTTCCACACGAGAGGGCGACTTCTTTTTCCACTATCATTTCATGGTGGCAAAGACTACACGACATGTTCTTGTAGTCAGTATGTTTTTGGTGATTAAAAACAACCTTACCGCCTGCATTTTCAAGTAAAATACGT
>CAYJHS010000143.1:0-6793 GCA_964369815.1 uncultured Desulfovibrionaceae bacterium | reverse complement strand
ATAAAAATACAATTGGCATCGATGTAATTGATGCCAGTATTTTTATACTATGCCAGAGCAAAGCACTATAAATGCTGTGCCTAAGCAGAAAAATATCCTAGGCTGTCTCTGGCAAAGGGTATAAAAAAACAAGGCACAGAGTTAACTCCATGCCTTGCAATACTTTATAATAACAACCTGTTAGGTGTAAAAAAAATACTTGCGTGTTTTATCCATTGGCTGCTTTAAGCATTTCTTCCACCATGCACAAAGACGGTGTGGCATTGGCATCAAGACCACACAGTTGGCGCACAGCAAGCATAAGCATATCAAATTCAAGGGTTATCTCTGTGTTACCATTGAAAATGACACAATAATCCCCTTTTACTGCCAATCTATAGGCATGGCGAGTGCGCTCAGGGCCATTGCCACGCACTATATAATAGACTTGTTGATTATTATCAGTAACATAAAGCTTTTGGCGGGTTAAAATGGAATTCTCTTCATCAAACCACGAAGACTCCGCAAAGAGCCTGCCTGTAAACACAATATCCGAACCATTATCATGCTTAAGGCAAATATTCTCCATGGACTGAGCAGAATTTTCTACACGCATAGTTGTTCTCCCTATGTACAAATATTGAGTATAATTTTTTTGTCAAAAATATGCTTATGACAAAAATTTTATCTGTGAAACACAGCCCACTTTCACATTTAATTTTTAAGGCAAGTGGTTAAAAAAAGTCTAGATTTTTTCTTCCCTGTGTTGTTTTGTTTTAGCACTTTTCATGCTTCGTTGTCAAGTTGAGTCAAATTTTTTGTCTCCACTTTATAGTTATAAAAAAGAAGAACCTGCAAGGGAGCATGTAAAAAACCCTTGGCGCATAAAACAAATTCTTACTATAAAAACAATATGTTATACATATTTTTACCTACTCACATTTTTTACACTCATTATTTAGCCTTCATTGGCGGCTAAATAATGCGAACGGGGCTTTCCTTACGTTTTTGAAACGTCGTTATATGTGTAAACCCAATACGCTTGAGCATTTCTAATGCTTCCTCAAAAGAGGCGCAATATCTTTGCTTGGTGTGTGCATCGCTACCCAAAGAAACCTTCCTGCCACCAAGTTCATGATACAGCGTGAAAATACACTCAAGATATGTACTGTCATGCAAGAAATATAAAAAACGAGTATTATATTCAAGGCATTTATCTTTTTCTATTATTAACTTAAGCAAATACCGCAACTTTTCTTCATGCTGTGCAATGTCTACTCTTGGAATATAGCGCAATAAATAATCAATGTGTCCTACGATATCATAGCAATCAACATTGCGTAACATATCTATATATAAATCTAAATATGCCTCATACACCATATTGGCACTGCGATCTTGCAAAAAAAGCGGGCCTGTGCATTCACTTTCTTCGCTTTCATGCACCGACATAATAACTACATCAAAATTTCCTTGCGCCACAATATGCTCTATGTCTTTGATACGTGAAAACTTATACCCAAGCTCCACGCCTTTAAGCAGTTTGAGTGAATATTTGTTTTGCAATTGCACCAAGATGGCTTCTTGCGCTGCCATGTCATACACATCATCCATACCCAACGAAAGGCACGAAAGATCTAAATGTTCTGTACTTACAAAATGGGTCATACCTTGCTCTTCTGCCAGCTGTAAATAACTCTCGAAGCTTTCGTGTGCATCACTAGACAAAAAGGTATGTAGATGTTGGTCATAAATCTTCATATATTCACCTCTCTTATATAATACCTTGGCAGATTTGCAGTGTCAAACAGCAATGTACAACAGTAAACACTTACAAACAGCAAACTTATATGCGGTTTTCTTGAGAATAACACACCAAATTAGATGACTTTTTTTATTGTTGGCTTTTGTTTTTTTTTGTGGCATAAAAGTTCAGTTAACCTCTATACAGGGAGAAAAATTATGGTACCACACAAAACGCTTTCGTTTTCTGCTAGCTTTATCCGTAATGTTCTATGTTTTTTTATCTTTATAAATATGCTCGTGTGTAGCGCCTCCTTGGTGCACGCTGCCGACGTATATTTAAAGGCCGACATAAAATACAGACCACTTTGGAGCACCGACTCCATAACATTGGCCTTTCTTCCTGATGAGGCTTTATGCAAAAAAGCCTATGGCGAAAAAAAATGGAAAAAAAGTTGCACAGCTTGGCTTGGAAAACCCGGCACTGTTCCTCAAGGCCTTGTCACCACTAATTGGCCTGAAGGAGAATGGCGGTGGAGTTCTTCCACTGAATTGCGCTTTCAGCCTCATAAATCATGGGTAAGCGACACAAAATACACTGTTGACCTTAAAAATCTCCCTCTCCCTCGCCGTGTAAAACTCAGCAATACCACCGAAAGCACTTGGTCTTTGCCCCGCAGTGCACAAATGGGGGAAGCAAAAGTATGGATTGACCCCTCTGCCAAGGCTGAGCACGCCATTTCTTTCTCCATGCGTTTCACTGAAAGCATGAATGCCGACGCACGCCGTCTTTTAGAATCAAAGTCCAGCCCAAAGTCCGACAATGCAGGCCTTGTACTTAGCAAAGGTCAATGGATTTGGCTCGATGACAATACTCGTGCGGTTGTAAATGCGCGTATCTTAACTCTCCCAAAACAGCAAAGCAAAGCTACCCTAAGCCTGCCCGGTGTCCGCCCATTATTCGTTGAAAATAATACATGGAAATTCCCCGACAGGACTGCCGTCCATAGCTTAGTTATTCCCGGCACTAACTCGCTCTTTTCTCTTAAAAAAGTGCATATTGAAGCATGGCAAAATAAATCCTTGCAAATGGAACAACACATTATCTTCCAGTTTTCACAGCGAGTAGCCCCCGAAGAGCTCTTAAAAGCCTTAACCATACTAGAACTTCCTCTGCACCGTGACAAAGAAAATCTCTACCCAAGCAATTGGAAACAGGGAAGAATTTCTCCAGACACTCTCAAGAGCTCCCGTAAACTCCAACCTCAGCTGGTGAAAATTCCAGACGAAAATGAGGATTATCTACGTTTTCGCCTGGATACAACCCCAGGGCATTATATCCTTTGGAATGTAGCCGCAGGTTTTGGCCCAACCAATGATAAAGGCATAAAAACACCTCTGCCGCGCAGTGTTGAAGGTTTGAATCAAGTCAGCACCGGCGAATCACGTGTAAAACTTTTACAAGCAGGTACTGTCCTTGCTCAAAACAGCGATATAGCCCTTGTCAGCGAACATGTTGATACTATTCGTTGGAATGCCTATCGTTTCAAAAACACATCCTTAGCATTGCCTTTTATCAGTTCCCTAGATGATAATGAACTGGAAAACATACAACTTAATAGCAATAGCACTCTTATGCATGGTGAAATTGCCATTGCTCAAAACACCAGCAAACAAAAAGGCTATACCAGCAATCCCGTATTCACCACTTTAAGTGCTAAAAAAGTTTTTGGCACAGAAAAAGGCGGCACCTCACCGGGCGTCATCTACTTACAACTTGAAGGCCTCAAAAAAGGTGAAGTCGTCGCCACCGAAAACCGCATTCTCATGTATTCAAACATGGGAATGGTGCTGAAAAAGCTCCCCAATAATAGCACAGAAGTCTATGTGTGCGGCCTCAATGACGCCAACGCCCTTGGCGATGTGCGAGTGCAAATTCTTGGGCTGAACAGTCTCCCTGTGGCAGAAGTCAAAACTGACGCCTCCGGCAAGGCTATTTTCCCCAATATGTCACACTTAACGCACGATAAAAAACCTACCGCCGTAGTGGCACGCAGTAGTGCCTATGGGGAAGACTCTGACATGCTTTGGATGTCTCTTGATGACTATGAGCGCAATGTAAACCTTTCCAATTTTGCCGATATTGGCGGCAATCAAAGCAGCAATGCTCTCAACGCCTTTGTTTTTGCCGAGCGTGGTTATTTCAGACCCGGCGAAGCTTTACGTTTTGGCGCTTTGCTCCGTGCCAATGACTGGAAACTCCTCCCTGCAGATATGCCACTCCTTGCCATTATCTATGACGAAGTGGGCCGTAAAGTACACCAAAAAGCCTTCAAGGCCGGTGACAATATCCATAGCTTCATTTGGGATATCCCTCAAAATGCCCTCACAGGCACATATCGTCTTGTTATAGCCACCCCTGCCGGCACTGCTCAAGACCAAGAAGGCATTGTGCTTGGCTCCACCTCTGCCAATGTGGAAATGTTTGTACCGGACACTTTGCGCATCAGAACTGCGCTCGTAGACACAGCAGACACAGCACCTGATGCCTCCCCTCTATCAACCAAGGGCTGGATTGTTACCTCTAATAAGGCTGGCACCACAGCTTTGCGTGTCAAATTGGACACCCTCTTTGGGCAAGTGGCTGCCAACAGACGCATTACAGCATCCATGCGTCTATATCCGGCAGATATTTATTTTGCCGCTTTTGGTGACTATACCTTCCAAGATGTTTCTCCCTTCTTTGCTAAGGGCAGTGACCCCATAACCCGCCCCTTGCCACCCACAACTTCCGATGCCAAGGGCATGGCAACCTTACCGCTGGACTTTACCCAATGGCGCTTTGGTACTTTACAATGCACCATCAACACTGAAGGTTTTGAACCGGGCGGCGGACGTGCCGTAAGTCAAGAAAAGCGTTTCTTGCTCTCACCCCTCCCCTACATGTTGGGTTTCAAAACTGGCGAAGGCGCCGACAACAGGGACTTTATCCTTAAAGACAGCACCGCTAAGTTGCAATTCCAAGCCATCAATAACGAGGTAAAACCTGTAAATCCCGGCAAATTGCTCTTCTCTATTGCCAGACGCAATACTGTCACGGCCCTTGTCCGCGACTCTCAAGGACAATACACCTATGCGGAAACCTCCGTGGATACGCCTATTGCGCAGAGTGAACACGACATGGCTGCCGACGGAACTCTTGCTTGGGATATTCCCACCAAGGAAGTGGGCGATTATATCCTCACCGTCAAAATGCCTGCCAATAGCGATAGCAAAACCAAAGAAATGGTACTGGCACACGTCACCTATAGCATTGTCGGCAATGATGATTTACGCCCAGCCTTAAAGCTTGCCCAAAACTTGCCCAAGGCATTCCTACATATTAAAAGCGACAAAAAAGCCTATAGCGGCGGTGATACTGCTAAAATTATGGTTACGGCTCCCTATGACGGTGTAGCACTTATTTCATTGGAAAGAGACTCCGTTGCCGCTCACAAATGGGTAAAAGTAGCCACAGGCAATAGCATACACGAACTGCCCATTCCCGAGAACTTCACTGGACGTGGTTACATTCAGGTGCTCATGGGACGCTCTCCGGACTCCAACAGCATCTTCTTACAGCCCAGCAGCGTGGCAGTCACCAGCGTCACTGTCAACACTTCTCGTCGGGAACAAACACTTAAAATTGAAGCCCCTGCCAAGGCTTTACCCGGAAAAACTTTGCGCTTTAGCGTAAAGAATACCAAGGGCACAGCCACCAAGGCATTGCTCTTTGCTGTGGACGAGGGCATTTTGCAATTGTCCAAATATACAACACCTAATCCATTGAACTATCTGCTTCTTGACAGAGCTCTTGAGGTAACCACTGCACAGCTTTTTGACCGTCTTATGGCCGGTGATAAAAAGATTATGCAGCGCCTTTCTGCCTTTGGTGGTGACGGAGCCGATGCAGCCTTTGCGGCCTTGCTTGGCACCTTCCAAAACCCCTTCAAGCGTAAGCACGAGCCACCTGTCACTTGGTGGAGCGGTGTTGTGGAAGTTCCCGCTTCCGGACTTGAACTTGAAATACCCATTCCGGACTACTTCAATGGTTCCTTGCGACTCATGGTTGTGGCTAACAATACAGAGACTGTAGGCAGCGGGCAAAGCACCATTACCGTACAAGACGATCATGTGCTCACCCCACAAGTGCCCACCATGGCCTCCCTTGGAGATAGCTTTGAAGGTGCACTTGCCATTGCCAATACCACCGATAAAGCCGTAACCCTCAAAACAACACTGACGCTTGATGCAAAAAGTGCTGCCAAGGGCGTCACCTTTACTGAGTTCCCCACAAGCATAAGCCTTGCTCCCAAGGAAGAAAAGCTCCTTCCCTTCAAAGTGAAGGCCGGCACCACCCCCGGCGAAGCTATACTCCTTTTCAGCACAGAAGATGAGCAAGGTGTGCGTAGAGTGCGCAAAAGCCCCATGAGCATCCGCCCTGAGGTCTTGCCACGCTATAGCCAGCAAACCCTTATTATTAATCAATCTACCGATTTATTTACTAAACGTACCATGTTACCCTACATGGCAAAGACGTCCATTGCGCGTTCTGCCGTGCCTTTACCACTCTTGCAGACTGCTTTAAACTATCTAGAGTATTACCCTTATGATTGCGTAGAACAAAGCATCAGTCAGGCTTTCCCCTTAGCTATCTTGATTAATACACCCATTTTGCAAGAATTGGCCAAAAGCGCTACCTATCTGAGCGATAAAAACATTAAAAAACGCATTGATAAGGCTGCCAACGCACTCATTGCTGCTTACAGTAATTATGGTGGCGTGAGCCTTTGGACCGACAGAAACCAAGAAGATCTTCTACTCACCGTCTATGCGGCAGATTACCTCTTGGCACTCAAAGATGCCCAACTGCCCATCCCTCCAGGGATAATGCTTAACCTGTTCAATACCTTGTACAGACAAATTAATGAAACCACAACCTCCGTACATGTACTGCGCTCCTTGGCATATGCCTCATGGGTCTTATCCCGTGCCGGCTTTGTGGTGAGTAAGCAACTTGAATTGTGCGAAG
>CAYJHS010000142.1:0-6807 GCA_964369815.1 uncultured Desulfovibrionaceae bacterium | reverse complement strand
TTTCTGGAGCCAACTGCGAGAATTGAACTCGCGACCTACTGATTACGAATCAGTTGCTCTACCATCTGAGCTAAGTTGGCGCTATGCGTATGTGCCGAAAAAAAACTTTCTTGTCAAGGCTTGATTTTAAACAAACAATATCAAATTGTTAGCATCGCAAGTGATAATTTTTAAACCACTGCATAATTTAAGTCCTCAGCGAAGGTACATTGCCCTACCAGCGGGTAGCATTTCTTTTGAAATTTTGCTGATTAAGGGCTCTGGCCACTTGTGCTGAAGAGTTAGGGGTAGCAAAGCCTGCTTCTAGGAGTTTCATCACTTCAAGGTCCCTTCCCGCACGACTAGCGCCACCTAGGATAACACCGAGCAACTTTACATCGCCACGTTGCGCAGTAAAGATGAGATTAAAGCCAGAAGCGCGGGTATAGCCAGTTTTCAGGCCGTTCATGCCAGCCACTTGCCCAAGGAGTCTATTGGTGTTTCTATGCACCTTTTTATTATGCTCAAAGGAACGAGTATTATGAAAATTCATAGCGGAAGGATGTTCTCTCATATAGCTACGCGCCATTTTCAACATATCATAGGCAGTGGTATATTGTCCGTTGGCTGGTAATCCATGTGGCGTTTTAAAGGTACTATTTCTCATGCCTAGTTTTTGTGCTTTTTGATTAATGAGATTAACAAAGGCTTTACTGCTGGGAGCTAGTGTTTGCGCTAAAGCAAGAGATGCGTTATTTCCAGAAGAAACAGCCATACCAAGAAGAAGCTTTTCAACAGAAATGTTCTCTCCCCTTCTAAGCTTCATTTTTGACCCACCAGTTTTAGCTGCTTGCGCACTTACTTTGGTCATTCTATTTAGAGAAACTTTTTTATCCTTTACCATATCAAAGGTAACAAACATACTCATAACTTTAGTGAGAGAAGCTGGCGGAATAGGAGTATAAGGATTTTGTTTATACAAAATACGCCCATTGGACATATTCATTAAAATAGCGGATCTTGCATTTAAGTCTGCTTGGGCTTCAAAAGAAGTCATATGTATACTACAAAAAACAAAAATAATACAAAAAATACATGATAAAGCGTTCAAAACTAAATCCTCTAAAAACATTTATAGATGTATAAAAATATCTGTCCACTCTGCATTCAAAAAGAGCATACATTGCCAACAGTATCCATATTCGATGCGAGCCTAAACCATAGACTATGGGAAACACAAGTAAAATTTTACTAAAAATTACCCTATGCGTGATTTTCCTACTTATAGAAAGTATAGGTCAAGCTATGATTTCTAAAAGTTGCCTTATTAAATAGCTCTTTTTTTCGATCCTTGCCCCTCGGAGTATTAGAGCCAAGCACTTCAAATTGGTTTCCTACAACGGTAAAACTCCGATCGCCAGAATCATTCTCTTCCCCTCTCCAGTATCTATTATCGCTAATATTTTGTCCATAAATATACACTATATTATTATTGCTATTGAGAGTAACACTGGCTCTTTCATAGGCTTGGATAAACCACCAACCTTCCGTCATCCAGCCATTATTGCTATGCTTATAATGTATAGCCACATAGGCATCCACAGGAGATTGATTTACGAAAGTAATATATCGAGTTGCAAATGCTACGTTGGGCATAAAACCCAAGGTCAACAACATAAGCATCGCAACAAGCATATGTTTTTTCACATTTTTCTCCCTATATTACACATCAAAAAGCATCTCTAAATCTTCACGAGTCAAGGACTGCATAGTATCTTGCCCAGGAATAATAGCCTCAGCGACACCACGCTTGGCCTCTTGCAACTTAAGTATCTTTTCTTCTACAGTATTTTGACAAATAAGTTTATAAGAGAAGACCTGCTTTGTCTGACCAATACGGTGAGTACGGTCTGTAGCTTGATTTTCTACCGCAGGGTTCCACCACGGATCATAGTGAATAACATAATCAGCGGAGGTGAGGTTTAAGCCTGTGCCACCGGCCTTCAAAGAAATTAAGAAAATTGGAATATTAGGATCATTATTAAAGGTGTCCACTTGCTCAAAACGATTTTTGCTTGCTCCATCAAGATAACAAAATGGAATTTCAGAAGCTTGCAGCCATTGTCGTATAATATGTAGCATTTGCACAAATTGTGAGAAGACGAGCACCTTATGTCCTCCCTCCACAATATCCGTTACCATACTCTTGAAGGCATCAAACTTACCGGAAGGCAAGTTGGTGGAAAAGCCCGGCATATCTATTTTTAATAAACGCGGGTGACAACAAATTTGACGCAATTTTAGCAATGCATCCAAGATGGACATTTGACTCTTACCAATGCCTTTTTCATCAACGTCGGCAAGCACTTGCATTTTGAGTTTATGCGCAAGAGCGGCATAGAGTTCTGCCTGAGCATCTTCCAGCGCACAACAAGTGACACTTTCCACCTTAGGCGGTAAGTCCTTAGCCACTTCAGCCTTGGTACGACGCAAGATAAAGGGGCGAACGCGAGTGCGCAAAAACTCCAATGTTTCCACGTCACCATCCTTAATAGGCTTAACAATACCACGCTGGAAGGCATGCTGTGAGCCCAAAAAACCCGGCATAAGAAACTCAAAAAGTGACCACAGCTCAAATAGGTTGTTCTCAATGGGCGTACCAGAAAGACATAAGCGCATACGTGCGTTGATATTACGCACAGAGCGAGCAGTTATAGTGTTAGGATTCTTAATGTTTTGTGCTTCATCAAGAATAATAGAGTTAAATTCAAACTTTTCAAATTCCTCCAAATCTCGTCTCAGAAGCGCATAGGTAGTGACAACCAAGTCTGACTCTTGAATTTGCTTAAACATACTTTCACGCCGAGTACCATAGATAATCAAGCGGCGCATTTGCGGCACAAATTTTTCTGCTTCTCTGTCCCAGTTGGGTAATACAGAGGTGGGCACAATGATAAGGTTTGGTCCCTCATACTTCCTTTCAAGCATATATTGTATGAAAGCAAGGGTTTGAACGGTTTTGCCTAGCCCCATTTCATCGGCTAAAATCCCCCCAAAACTATATTCAGAAAGGAAGTTCAAATATGAAATCCCTTGCAATTGATAGGAACGCAAGTCGGCATTAAGCCCCTTGGGCGCATCAATGGGGCGCACTTCACGAAAATCACGAATTTTTTCACGCAATTTATTCCAGAAAGAATCCGTTTGTACCGATGGGAAATCTTCCAAAATATTGTCAAGAATGGGCGCCTCATATTGCTTAAACTTGGTCTGGGGCGGTTTGGAGGGGTCAAGCCCAAGCGCGTGTAATTTATGCGCAAGCTTTTCTAACCAAGCTTCAGGAAGGCTGGTATATGAACCATCCTTCAACTGCACATAGCGCTTACCTTTAGCCCACGCTTTCCAAATTTTTTCCAAAGAAACAGACTGTCCATCATACTCAATATTGATATCCAGTGAAAACCATTTATCTTTTTCATCACTTTCCACAGAAGCTGTAATAACAGACTGCGATGTGCGCACCTTATAACGAGACAAAGCCTTTTCGCCATATACTCGATATGCTTCAAGAAGCTTTGGGTAACTGTCTAAAAGAAAGGCAATGGCTTCTTCTGGCTCTAAAAACCACAGTTTATTACTTCTGTGTTGGAACCCCATGCTATTAAGCGTATCCAAAAGTTCCGTTTCTTCCATTTGGTGCCTTTGCACTAGATAGGTAGAATGATCGAAATAGTAAGAACCTGTTTGAAAATCAGGGTTTGGCCCATTAAGTAAAAATTCTCCATGTACTGTTTCGTAGATATTTTCAATTTCAAGGGTGAGTAAACTACCCTCTTCATCCAAGAAAAGCTTAGGATTATAAGTAGCTGGCTGAAAAATCGGTGCCATGCGTTTTAAGAATTTTTCTGGCTCATACAGGTTGCTACTTGGTAAGCGAGTCCAAACTCTATCTAAAAATTCAGACACTTCCGTTTGTGGCACCACAGGGCGAGCATATAAGAGGTCATAGACTAACGGCAAATGCAAACCCGTCTGAACAGGAAAAAAATTCCTATTATAACAAACCCATATAGGAATTTGCCCATGGAAAGTGATTTCTTCATCATGGCCTTCCTCAAGATTGGAAGATATATTTTGTTGCATAAGAGAAATCGGGGGGCGCCCCTCATGGATGAGCAGCACAGAAAAATGCAAGCCCTCATCATCCATATCTGGCTTTAATTTCAAGACAAAGGGCGTGTTTTCAATAAAGCTTTTATACTCTGTGTCACGCCAATACAGATAATATTCATTGCGGATAGCCCAAAAAAACCATGATACAAGCCCTTCTGGAATTTCTACCCTGTGCCCATAATAGTCTTGATGCTGTCCAATTTGTCGTGCCACGTCTGTTAATTGCGGCGAAAGCTCACACCACTCAGGATTACGAATAATTTGTTCCAAAGTAATTTCGGTATGCACGGTGGAAATGTCTGTTTTATTTTGTCGTCCGCGGAAAAAGGCCACAGCAAGCCGCCCAGGCTCCGGATAAAAACGAAAAATCAAATAGTGACGCCCTGGTTCCGGTTCCATTTCCGTAGAAAAGAAGGATCGAAAACTTTGCTTCCACTCGGCTCTTTGCGGTGTTCTTTCCTCTTGCGTATCATCTTCGCGCAGATCTATAAGAATTTGCAAAATAGTAGCCGCCGCATGACGACATACAGACGTAAAAGATTCCGAGCAATTGCATTGTGCCCTAGCAGTATAATCATCAAGACAAACATGTAAAATTGGGGTATACACCTGCAAGTCTTCCCCTTGCACCGTGCCCTCAATTTTCCACGTATTTCCCTCTTGGGTAATGTTCATTCTTTGCAAACCACCATCGGACAAAATATATTGTCCGCTATCCCGAATATATTCTGGAACAGTTCCTTGCAAAAAATTTTGCACAAGTGTCCGTACGGCATTTTTTTCAGCTCTCGTCATGCTGAATAGCTCCTAAGTTCGCGTTTATGCACCATAATATTTGACTAAATAAAAAAAGAAACAAGATTACCTTAAACAATTTTCTGCATCTTTACTATTACATCTTATCAAAAATATACAAAGAAAAAAAAATGTTACGACAATAATCCATTTTTTGTGTCATAAAACCTTTGCGAAGAAACACTTTGCAAGGTATTATTTTTCGTGATGCGTTATTCTAAAAACATGAAAACCACACTTTTATCATAAACCTAAATCAAGGCAAGAATTACATAATGATTAAATCTTACCAGTTCACTATGAAAATAACAAGTCTTTTTATGCTCTTTCTTTTGAATCACGGCACTATATATCTGTGTACTCCATTGACTGCGCAGGCGCAAGAGAAAAATACACAATCGTTGACTACTCAAGTAAATAATTCTTCTGCTGCCTCTGCCCCTACTCACTCTATTGACCATAAGGGGGGGCGCTTTGTTACGGGTAGTATTGGAGAGGCTTCTAACCTTATTCCCTACCTTTCCACCGATGCTTCCTCTCATGAAGTATCAAATATGCTTTTCATTTCTGCGCTCCGCTATGATAAAAACCTACATATTGAACCCTATGCAGCCAAAAGTTATAGTGTGGAAGAAGACGGTAAGTTGCTTCGTTTTCAACTACATAAAGGTATTTTATGGGAAGATGGTGTAGAGCTCACCGCCGATGATGTAGAATTTACATGGAAAATTGTCACAGACCCCAAAACAGCCTCTCCCTATGCCGAAGATTTTATGCAAGTTAAGGAGTTTCGCAAAACCGGTAAATATAGTTTTGAGGTGCACTATGAAAAATATTTTTCCGGTGCCATTGCCTCTTGGATGAGTGCCATACTCCCCAAACATATTTTGGAAGGGCAAGATATTCGTAATACGCCCTTTTCCCGTAAACCCATAGGCGCAGGCCCTTACCGGCTATCCCAATGGGTACCAGGCTCTAGCATCACCCTCACGGCATCTCCCACCTATTTTAAAGGTATGGCTAATATTCAGGAAGTGGTATATCGTATTATCCCAGATATTTCCACCATGTTTTTAGAAACACGCGCCGGAGAGCTAGACATGATGGGGCTTAGCCCACAGCAATACCTACGCCAAACTCAGGGAGATTTTTGGGATAAAAACTATGTAAAATACCGTTATCTTGCGTCGACTTATGTTTTTTTAGGTTTTAATATGCTCCATACTTTTTTTAAAGATGTGCTTGTTAGACGGGCCATTTCCCATGCCATTGACCGTACTGGCATTGTCAAAGGCGTACTTATGGGCGAAGGAGTTGCATCCTTTGGCCCTTATAAACCAGGGTCTTGGGCGTATCATCCCACACTTAAGCCCCCAAAACATGACCTTGCCCTTGCCAAAAAACTTTTAACACAAGCAGGCTTTACAGACAGCAATAATGACGGTATCTTGGACAAGGATGGTAAGAATTTTGCTTTTACCATTCTTACCAATCAAGGCAACGAGCAACGTATTTTAACGGCTACCGTAATTCAAAGTCAGCTCAAGGCCATAGGCATTCAAGCGAAAATTCGCACTGTAGAATGGGCTGCTTTTATTAAAGAATTTATCAATAAAGGACAATTTGACGCTGTTATTTTGGGCTGGACCATGACCCCAGACCCAGACTTATTTGACGTGTGGCATTCTTCCAAAGCTAAGCCTGGCGGCTTAAACTTTACACGTTTTATACATTCGGAGTTGGACACCCTCCTCGAACAAGGTCGAGCAACTCCAGACATGGAAAAACGACGTGTGCGCTACACACGGTTACAAGAAATTTTTGCAGACGACCAGCCTTATTGTTTTTTATATGTGCCCT
>CAYJHS010000141.1:0-6994 GCA_964369815.1 uncultured Desulfovibrionaceae bacterium | reverse complement strand
AAGCTTTAAAAAGCATTACCGATAACCTCGCCGGTGGCGGCGATGCCAAAGCTGCCGCAGAAAAGCGCCCTTCTCGTGCCCTTGTTTTTGAAGACGCAGACGAAGGTGATGTAAATACCAAAAAACAAACTGCCGACAAAGGCAAGCCTATGGTAACACACTTCATTTTAACACATAAATAAATATATATAACACTCGTGTATATATTTTTGAAAATATACATAGGGCTTTAATATGAGAAGACCGTGCGTATGTGCGGCCTTCTCATAGCCTTCTGTGAAGTCACACGTGTTTCGCATCTCATGTATCTCTTACATTGAAAGACCTTAACTGAGAGGAATATATGTTAAAAGTCTTGATGTTAACTGTATGCCTTGTCCTTTCTGGCACAGCCTTAAATGCTGGCCCCCTTGAAGAAACCTTTGCCGCTGCCCAACAAGCGTACAAAGCGGGGAAATTTAATGACGCCGGAGCCTTGTTTGTAGAGGTGGCCGACATACTCGCAAGGCAAGGCCAAAAGAAAAAATCTCATGCCTTCTTAAACAATGCAGGTTGCAGCTTTATTAAAGCGAAAAATTACTCTGCCGCCATTGCTCTTTATTCTGACCTTCTCAAAAAACCTAAGGCTCTTGACCCAGATACGCGTAAAAAAGCCTTCCGAAACCTCATTAATTGTTACAATAGTACAAAACAATTTGCTTTGCAGGCAAGCACTGTGGAAAGCATGATTAAGGCACTTAAGCTCCCTCAAAACGAACGAGCCAATGCCCACACTCTGCTTGGCGATGCTTACTTACGCATGGAAGTATACCACCAAGCCATTGCCAACGACGAAAACGCCCTTGACCATTCTGCGGAGCAAAGCCAACCGCAAGTGATGGCAAAAATATTTACCGGCCTTGGTTTAAGCTTACGCAAAACAGGACAATTTGACGCTGCTACCAAGGTATTGACCCTTGCCAATGAAATTGCCTTAAAGCCAAATTCGCACCAAACGGTAGCTCAATCCAACAGCAACCTTGGTGTACTTTACTGGGAACGTGGCGACTATGCGCAAGCACAAAAGCTACTTAATGCCGCCCTTGAAGTGGAAAAAAAGCATAACCTTAAAGCCGATGAAGGCGGTGACCAAAACAACACCGGCTTGCTCCTTAAAGATGCCGGTAAGTTCAAGGAAGCCATGTCGCACTTTGTTACTGCCATTTCCATTGGACAACAAATTGGCAATAAACAGCACGAAGCCATTGGCCTTGTAAACAGGGCTTTGCTATATCGTATGACTGGCAATTTACAAGAAGCCCGTGCCGACTATCGTAAGGCAGAGCAATTATTCCGTGAAGGCAACTTTAAAGAAGGCCTTGATGGCGCTCTCTTAGGTCAAGGTGTTATTGCCGAACGAGAAGACAGAAACCTCACTGCCGCCCTTGATTTATACACCAAGGCGCTGGATATTTATAATGAGCTGGGTCTACCCCGTGCACAAGCAGAAACCTACAATCAAATTGGCAGAATCTTCAAGACCATTGCTGCTCCTAGCAGAAAAAGCCGGGACCTTATCTTTGATGATGAGCCTGAAATGCCACAGATTTCTAAACAAGACGCCCTTGCTAAAGCCAAAGATGCTTATAATAAAGCTTTATTTTATGCAGAGCAAATTTCAGCCAAGGTACTTTTGTGGTCTGCTTGGCAAGGTATCGGCTACTGCCTGTACCAAGAAGGAAAGCTTGAGCAAGCCTACAAATACTACATGCAAGCCATTGATCTTGTAACAAGCATGCGCTCAGACCTTGCCAGTGTTTCCCTTCTTGGCGAATATATGGCTGGTAAAGAAGACCTCTATGATGAGGCAAGAGAAATTAGTGCTGCTTTATATGGAAAAACTAAACAGCAAAAGTATTTAGAAAAACAAATGCAGCTGGACGAAACCTTGCGTAATGAAATTTCCAAGGCCAGCCTTGCCCTTGTGCAAGTAAAGTTTGATAACCCCGAAAAACAATTGGCCTATGAAAAGCTTATTGCCCTTGGCAAAGAACAAGAACAAGCCGAAAAAGCCATTCCTGCTGTGCCTGCCCCCACAAAGGACATGACAGCTGAGGCCAAAAAGCAAAATGAACTAAAAAGACAAGAAGCTAAAAAGCAAAAGGCAGCAGTCAAAAAGCTGGACGCCGACTATAAAAAAGAACTTGCCGCTTGGGAGAAAAAATACCCAGAAGATGCAGTCATTTTCCAATCTGCCGCTCGGGTGGATATTAAAACCATACAAAAAAATATTGATCCCGACAGCGCCGTTTTGCAATATCTTCCGCTTAACGACAAGTTGATTATTATTGCCATCAGCAACAAGAAAATTGAACAATATGTCGTAAATGTAGGTCAAGGCGAACTTGACCGCATTGTTAAAAAGGACTTCTTGGTAGGCTATATAGAAAAATATGGTCGCGGCCGCCACAAAGGCTCAGACCAAGATGCTTTTAAGGCCATTTGCGCTACATTGCACACCTTGTATCAACATCTTGTGGAACCGGCAGAAGATTTTATTGCCGACAAGAAGAAGTTGTACTTCATTGCCAGTGGCTTCTTGGCACAAGTGCCCTTTGTGGCTTTGACCAAGGAATATGATGAAAATTCTGCCAATTTCTTGGTGGAAAAATACGACATTTCGCAGGTCAGACCTTCCTTTATTGAAAGCCTTACGAGCCCTGTGCGTAAAGAATCCTTAAAGACCCTACTAGCTGTAGGTAACCCAAGAAATACTAATATTTTCATGGCTAACCTTGAAGGAGCTAAGACTGAAGTACAAAATGCTGATGCTAGCATTCGCCATAATTCCGCCATCAAGGACATTCGCTACGAAAAAAATGCCACAGAAAACTGGCTCATTGAGCAGCTAAAAAACGCGCAATATGAATACATTTATTTTGCCACGCACGCCATGCCGTTTTCTGATGTGTACATGTCCTATATCAACAATTATGACAAAAGAATTGTGCGCTTTAGAGACAAGTACAAAGATAGCCCCAGTGCCAACCCCCGTGAAGACCCCAATATTTACGAAATGCTCTCTCACGGTAAAGCCTACATAGACTCTCAGCTCCCAGGCTACTCGCCTGTGAACGGCTACCTTTATATGCAGGCTGACAAAGAGTTTAACTATGACGGCAAGCAAGCAGCACTGCCCACCAACAATGACGGACTTTTTACCATCACAGACATCATGGCTCTTGATAATAAGTCCTTTGAGAAAACTAAAGTGGTGGTATTGTCTGCATGTAACACAGGAGTTACCTTTGCCCCAAAAACTGTAAAAAATGAAACGTTTAGCGATGTCATTTCTGCAGAAGAAGTGGAAAAAAGCCTGCGTAAAGCTGGCTGGATACCTGGGGTTGACCAAGTCAGCTTTGTGGATGTGTTTATGCGCCGTCGTGTGAGCAACGAGTACGGAACATTGTGGTTTGTGGATGACGAATCATCCTCTTATCTTCTGTCACAATTTATGAAGAATATGCAAAGCGCCGGAAGCAATGCCGATGTTATTCATGTATATTCCCAAACATTGCGCGACTATATTGCACTTTGCAAAGCCAATAACAAGCCTATTAATCACTCCATGCCCATACAACCATTTTTGTGGGCAGCAGGGAGTTTTTTTGGGAAATAAAGCGGCTGAGGGATTTTGTTCACTATAAAATAACTATTTAACCCTTTAACCCCGAGGAGAGGAAACATGAGTGAAAAAATAAAGAGTAAAAAAATGAAAAAAGTCCTTCTTTGGATTTTGGCGTTAACACTGACCGCCGGTTTAGTGTACGCCGCTGCTGACCTTATGGGTCAAACCAACACCCATGCTTCCGAAGGCGGTGATGCTTCTGCCGATATGGATATGGCCACCCTTGATAGTGTGAAAAAACCTGCTCCTGCTAAGCAATCTGGCAATGTAAACTGGGGCGAAATCAATGGTCTTGACCGCAGACTTAAAGGCATTGACCGTCAATACAAAACTGCTGTAAGCCAAGCAAGCTCCGAAAAAGCCCGTGGTTCTGTATCTGAAGGCACCCGTAGCAACGGTATAGCTCTTGCCCAACAATACAACAGTGTTGCTATGCAGCTTGCTGCCGCCTATGACAAAAACAACATGATTACTCGTGGTAAAACCATCCGCCAACTTGGCAAAACTCGTCTTGCCAACGCTGACATGGTATTCAACGATGTTTCTAGCGATCGCATCAGCGCCTATAGAGCTGAGTCTGACAAATTAGCCGCTGCAAGAAAAGCATACTTTGCTGAAAACGACCTTTCTCCTGAAGATCGTGCCAGCTTAAAGAGCTCTTTGTTACCCCGTGTACAAGCTAACTCTGCAAAAGCTGCTGAACTTGTGAAAGTTATTGGCGCTCTCTTAATGCAAGTAAAAGACCAAGTGGGCACCGGCGGCTTATCCGTTGACGCTATTAGCGGTTGCGCCAAGCGCACCGTTACTGACGCTGCTGTAAACGCTGCTACCACTGGCGATATGTCCAATATCACCAACTTGCTTGGCCCATTACAATCTCTTCTTTCCTTGGTGCAAGGCTTATCTGGCGACTCTCAAAGCTTCATCTCTGACTTGTCTGCCTTATAAGATATATACATAATCTAGAGGGGGTAAAACCCCTCTAGTTTGGAATCATATGAAAAAATACACCCTACTCTTGATAATCTGCATGTTTATAGGTGTTACGCCTGCGCAGGCTGAAATTTTGCAAGATATTTGGACAAAATACTCCCAAATGTCTCAGCAAGATATAAATCCGTCAAAAGCGAACTCTGCACCCGGGCGCATCATTGGAGCATTGCCACAAGAGCACCAAGTACATTTTACTGAAAATTGGAAAATGCGAGGCGTAACCTACGAGCTATATTTTGCCTCTTCCAAAGAATTAGCCGACTCAGTTTTTGAGTTAGCTATATTTGCCAATGACATTGATGCTAGTTTTCCTAAAGACAAATTTTTACGTGGTGTGCTTGGCTTTCACTACCACAAAGATCAAGTCCTTGACTGGGCAAAAAGCCTTTACAAAAAAGGACGCCCAGCTAACGACTATCCATACCTCATTCGACTTTTGTTAGAAGATAAAATCTTAACCCTCACCCCTGACGGTTTTCAATTTTCTAACGACATCCATCACGTGCTTGCCGCTTCAGCAGGAAAAAAACGCTCTTTTGCTGCAACTTTAGAGCATGAAAGATTGCATGTTTTTTGGGATGAAGACGCAGAGCTTCGCGAAAAACAAATAAAAAAATGGCACGCACTCAGTGATGAACAAAAAAATCAAATAAAAAAAGATTTGCATCAATATGCAAAAGGCAATGAAGCACAGCTTATTGAAGAATGGTCTGTTCATTCCACAGAAAATTCTAATTTTTCATTATTCTAAGGAGTTATTTCATGCAAAAGAACATTTTTAAATTTTTGGTAGTATGCTTTACTTTTTTAGTAATGGTATCTTCTGCTGAAGCTGCCGGGCGACTTAACTTTATGCTCACCAACCTCACCGGTGGTGACATTACCAGCGTAAGTATTGCACCAACCTACTACCCTCATAACCAAACAGGCAACCTGCTCAGAACAAAGCTAGAAAGCCGCACCCGCCTGTACATTGGCCCTAACTACTACGGCCAACAAGGCTACTGGAACATTAGCGTAACTTGGGCCAATGGCTATAAACACACCTGGACCCATAACAGACTTACCCGCTACAACTCCTACACCATCTACGTTTCCCCCTATGGTGGCGTGCGTATGCGTCAAGGCTACGAAAGAGCCTTCAGAAGAGCTGGATACGGAACCATGTACTCACAAGATAATGCGTATGGCAGCGTAGCCCTAAGCACTCCAGAAAAAATTAACGTGGCACACGCCCCTGCTCAACAACAAATGGTCGCTGCCGCCTCCAAAAGAAATACCCGAGATCTCGTTTTTGACGATGAGGACGAAGAAGCAGCCCCAACCGCCGCCGACTCTTCCGCAGCCAAAGCCGAAGGCAAAAAAATCTCTGTAAAAGCCACCGTAGAACTCACCCGTGACGGCAAGCAAAGCACCGTGCTCCCTTCCGCTGACTTCAAAAGCGGCGACAAAGTACGCCTGGTCTTCTCTTCCAATTCCGACGGCTATGTCTACTGGGTAGCCAAAGGAACTTCCGGCACATATCAAGTACTCTTCCCTGGCAAGAAAGCCGGTATGGACAACGCCGTTACACGTAACAAAGAATACACCGTTCCTGCAAGAGGAGCTTGGCGCTTTGATGACAAAAAAGGCACTGAAACCCTTGTATGCTTGCTTGCTCCCAAGAAAATTGAAGAGCTTGAAAAAGCTATCCAACAAGCCGATGGCGGAGATAAAGCCGCAGCCTCCACAACCATCGCCGCCCTCGTGGACAAACACGAAACCGAACGTACCACCCGTGACCTCGTCTTTGAAGAAGAAGACGTAGACGACGTGAATACCAAAATCCAAACCTCTAGCGGCGAAGAACCCTTTGTAGCTACCTACGAATTAAAACACCTCTAAAATGTGCGGAGGTCAAAGTCTGACCACCCTCACTAAATAAACAATTAAGCCCCTGTACACAAATACAGGGGCTTTTTGTTTGCTTTCGTGTAATTATTTGTTGCGGTGAGTTTTTCTGGGGGGAAACTTTTGTGAACAAAAGTTTCCCCCCAGCCCCCCCCTTCAAAAAACTTTAAATGCGACAAAATTTTATTTTTTAATGAAATTTTTTGCCGCAACCATACTTAGACAGGGGCAAGAACATCAACACCTTGATGCACCCAAAAATTATTATTAGGCGCAGCTTTGCTGCCGCAATGAAATTTAGAAGGGGGGGGCCGAAAATTATGCAATCAAAACTATATAAAACTCTATTGCGGCAACCTATTTATTATAAAAGCGAAATGTCATCGCATTGAAAAGTTTTTGAGGGCGGGGGTTTGGGGGAGGGAACTTTTTTCAAAAAGTTCC
>CAYJHS010000140.1:0-7021 GCA_964369815.1 uncultured Desulfovibrionaceae bacterium | reverse complement strand
CCCACCCCCACCCTTTCAAAACGCGCCCATAGTTTTAAACGTTAATATTTTAAGAGAGGCAAAATTTTTTGATACAATACATGTTTGACCTTGATGCGACCCTTACCAAATGCGAAAGCTTGCCCCGCATAGCAGAGCATTTTGGACTGGCACAAGCAATGGAAGAACTCACGGCGCAAACCGTAGCCGGACACATTCCCTTTGAAGAGAGCTTTCGCCAGCGGGTAGATATGCTGGCGACTCTTCCCGTGGATGGCGTAGCGCAGTTTTTGGCAGGGATGCCACTTTTTATACAAGTTGTGAACTTTATAAAGCAAAATTCTGCGCAGTGTTGTATTGTGACTGGAAATTTGTCCTGCTATGTAGAACTACTGTGTCGGAAAATCCCTTGCGTCCTGTATGCATCCACTGCCATTGTGGAAAATAATAAAGTGCAGGGGGTTAGAGAGATTTTGCACAAGGCGGCAGTAGTGAAAGCCTATCAAGCACAAGGTCGCACATGTGTCTTTGTGGGGGATGGGCATAATGATGTGGAAGCCATGCAACAAGCGGATGTGGCGGTGGGGTGCGCACTTGTGCATGTACCGCCGTTAAGCGTGCTGGCAGTGGCTGATTATATAGTACATAGCGAAGAGGAATTGTGCGGAATTTTAGGAACATTTTTGGGTGATAGGCCTTAAAAATACTCCTAGAAAAATATAACAATAAGAGAACTTATGCACACACACGAACACGGTGGAAATATATACAAAATGGCGCAAGAAGCTGGCTGTGATGTCACAACGCTTATGGATTTTAGTGTCAATCTGCGCCCAGAAGGCACTCCTTCTTTTATTCGTGAAGCTCTTCAGCGTAGCCTTGAAAACATACATGCGTATCCAGCGCCGCAGGCTGAGGCTTTGTGTCTGGCTGCAGCGAAGCATTTTAAGATGTCGCCTAAGTGTTTTGTCTTTGGCAATGGCAGTAATGAGCTTATCCATGCTGTGGCACGAGTCTTGGCGGCGCAATCACCTTTCTCTCAAGCTATACAACAGGCGTATATTTTTGAACCGGCTTTTAGTGAATACGCTTTAGCCTGTAAGAAAGCCAAGTTACAGGTTCATTCCTTATGGAGTGGTGTGCCTTTTGCTTCCGGTACGGAGCTTGGTTATGCAGAGATTGTAGAAGCAATGCGAGCACAAGTAGCGTCCATGAAACCATGCTCCTTGGTTTTTTTTGCTAACCCTGCCAACCCTTCAGGCTTTTATGTGCAAAGGAAAGACTGCTTGAGTCTTATACAACAGCGCGACGATGTGTTTTGGATTGTGGATGAAGCCTTTATTGACTATGTGGGGAGCTCTGTTTCTCTCGTGCCGTCATTGCCTGAAAATGCGCTTGTATTGCAGTCTCTTACGAAATTTTATGCTGTGGCCGGTGTGCGGCTTGGCTATCTTGTGGCTCAGCCTGCTGTGGCTGCTCGCATAATTGAGGATTTGCCGGTGTGGACGGTGAATAGTCTGGCTACGGCGGCGGCCTTGGCAGTTTTTGCGGCGCCACAGGACTTTGCAGACCAGACTCGGCAAGAAAATGCCCAGCGACGAGAACATCTTATGAAGCTTCTTACTAGCCTTCATGGGATAAGGGTGTACCCGTCTGCGGCAAATTATGTGCTCTTTCAATGTGCGCAGCCGGCGCCACATTTACCCGCACAATTATTACAGCACCATCGCATAGCCATACGGGATTGTTCTAATTATTATGGACTTGAAGACAAAACGTGGTTTCGGGTGGCGGTGCGCTTACTAAGCGAGCACGAGCATTTAGTGAATGCTTTGCAGCAAGTTTTATCTTCCACAAAAAATGCACAACAGCCACACATAAACACTGATTTTGTAGATTTTTCGTTGCCGCCTTTATTGTCGACGTCCAAAAAGTGTGCATTGCCTAAAAAAACTCCCGCTTTAATGCTTCTTGGCACAAGCTCTAATGCGGGAAAAAGTATACTTACAGCGGCGTTTTGTCGTATATTTCAGCAAGATGGCTATAGGGTAGCACCATTTAAATCACAAAATATGTCCCTGCATTCCGGTGTGACTCTTACCGGCGAAGAAATGGGAAGAGCGCAAATTGTGCAAGCGCAAGGAGCACGACTTGACCCCGAAGCGCGCATGAATCCTATTTTGCTAAAGCCACACAGTGACACCGGCTCACAGGTTATTGTCATGGGAAAAGCCTTAGGCCATATGCGAGTAGCAGAATATTTTAGTAAGAAAAAGGAGCTTTGGCACAGTGTCACAGCGGCCTATGATAGTCTTGCTGGCGAGCATGATATTTTAGTCTTGGAAGGTGCCGGAAGCCCTGCGGAAATCAATTTAAAAGAGCATGATATCGTCAATATGCGCATGGCAGAATATGCCGAGGCGGCGGTGCTTCTTGTGGGGGACATTGATCGAGGCGGTGTCTATGCGTCCTTTTTGGGTACGTGGATGACCTTTACAGAAAGTGAAAAAAAACGGCTTCTTGGCTATGTGGTTAATCGTTTTCGGGGCGATGCCTCTTTTTTGGCACCGGCGCATGCGTATATGCTTAGCCAAACGCAGGTGCCTGTGCTTGGCGTGGTGCCCTATGTGCATGACCTTGGTATTCCAGAAGAAGATATGGCTGGTTTTACGTGGAATGCGCAAGAAAATTTTGTTCAGAGCGATGAAAATACCTTAGAAATTGCGGTGCTTATGTTGCGCCATGTATCAAACTTTACTGATATACATCCGCTTTTGATAGAAAAAGGCGTGCGGGTGCGTCCAGTGCGCAGTGTGCAAGAGTGGGGTAATCCGCATGTGGTCATTGTGCCTGGGTCAAAGTCTGTGGTGGCTGACCTTGAAATTATGCGCAGCTCTGGTCTTGCAGAGAAAATTCAGGCACATGCAGCGCAGGGTAAGTGGATTTTTGGTATTTGCGGTGGTTTACAAATGCTTGGAAAAGAAATTCGAGATCCCTACAGCGTGGAAAGTACGCAGTCTGTAGTGCAAGGACTCGGGCTTATGGCATTGACTTCCACCTTTGCCAAAGAAAAAACCTTAAAACAAGTAAAGAATGTAAGCACTCCGTTGGGTGTCACGGCAAAGGGCTATGAAATTCATCATGGGTTGACTACGCATGATGCAGGGGTACAGCCGCTCTTTTTGCGAGCAGACACAACACATGTTACGGAACAAGAGCGCATTTGTGGCTATGTTCAGGCTAAGTGCTGGGCAACCTATGTGCATGGAATTTTTGATAATGATGTGTTTCGACAAACGTGGATTGCGTATTTACGCCAAGATGTGGGGCTACCGCTTTGTGCTGCATCGTCAGCAAGCTATGACCTTGAGCATGCATTGGATAGGCTTGCAGATGTGGTGCGTGCTAGTATTGATATGTCAGCCGTTTACGAGAGTTTAGGTTTGCCATGCAAGAGCTAATTGCTTTCTCTTCATGTTTTTTATTTCTAGCCTTGGGGGTAGATTTCATACTAGGAGACCCCAGAAGCGTGTGGCACCCTGTGTGTCTTATGGGGAGGTGGGCGCATGCCGTGGAAAATGTTATGCGCCTTGACAAGAATGGTTATGGCATGTTTTTGCGGGGTGTGGTGGCTTATGTGTTTGTGGTGTTGCCATGGGTGCTCGCTGTATACTTTCTTGTAATAGCAAGTGAATATGTGTTTGGTGTTGCTGGGGCGATGGCCATGAGTGTGGCTTGCGTTTATATTTGTCTTGCGCCTCGCTCTTTGGCGGAGCATGCGTGTAAGGTATATGTCCCCTTACAGCAAGGGGATGCGCACGAAGCTCAGACGGCGTTATCCATGATTGTAGGCAGAGAGGTACACAACCTTGATAATTATGGCATTGCACGAGCCTGTGTGGAGAGTGTCGCTGAAAACTTTGTGGATGGGGTTTTTGCCACATTGTTTTGGGCCAGTGTGGGTTTTGTCTATGGTGGTTTTGCCGGGTGTGGGGTGTGTGTGATGTGGCACCGAGTGAGTAATGTTTTAGACGCAGAATGGGGTAAGAAAAACGAAAAATATAAGCGTTTTGGCACGTGCGCTGCAAGGTGTGATGATGCACTTAATTTTCTTCCCGCACGGCTGGCTTTACCTGTCATTGCGCTTGCCGCTGTTTTTGTACCGAAATGTCGTGGGCTCGATGCTTTACAAGTGGGCTATGCTTTTCGTCATGCGCATGCAAGCCCCAATTCTGCATGGTCTGAGGCCGCTTTTGCAGGGGCTTTAGGGGTAAAGCTTGGAGGAAGTGCCGTGTATGGGGGACGTGTGGTGGAGCACCCTGTGTTGGGAGTAGGGACAGATAAGGTAGAGGTGGAGCATATTTTAAGGGCGGTACGGCTTATGTGGATGAGTACGCTTTTGGGGACTGTAGGGTGGAGTGTTTTGTTGTATGTGGTGTGTTATGTGTGAGGTTTGGTAAGATTTTTTCCGCAGTGCAGCACCTCCGCTTGGCTTCGTCGCCGCAAATAGCGTAAAAAACCTTCCCAACTCCCCCACTTTTCGTTGATGGCGTAGAGTCTTTTTTGCTGATAAAGCTTAAAGATAGAATGCAAGGTGTTTGGTTGAGGAAGATTTTTACATGGCTATTGTTTAACTTGGTGAAGAATATATGTTGATTATTCGCTATATTAGGAGAATATTGCAAAATGCTGATGTCAATTTCATCGACACCAATTGCATTTTGCAACATCCTCCTAGGTAGCTTACTCTGCTTTGCGTGAAGATTTTTTGGAGTAAATGAGGTTAAGTTTTTTTGTTGGGATAGCTCCCCTTCTGTTTTTTATTGCGGCAAGATGTTATTTAAACAATAGGGTGCTATCGCATTGAAAGCTTTTTGAAGGGGGGTCTGGGAGGAAACTTTTGTTCACCACCCACAAAAGTTTCCCCCCCCAGAAGAAATATAAAAATATAAAATACCTAACTAAAAAATACTATGAAAAAAATACTACAATTACGCTTAGCTTTAGCTTTTTTTACCCGTTTCCCCATGGGGTCAGTGGCTGCGCATGGGCAGTTTTCGCAAAGCCTTCTTTGTCTTCCCTTGGTAGGTATCATAGTGGGGTTTTGGGTGGGTTTTTGTTCAGGGGTGTTAGCTTTTGTGTTGCCACCGGTCTTGGTGGGGATTTTAGCTTGCCTTAGTTGGGTGCATATCACGGGAGGTTTGCACCTTGATGGCGTTGCTGACTGTGGTGATGGCTTGCTTGTAGAGGTGGAGAGGGAAAAGCGTTTGCGTATTATGAAGGAGCCGCAGGTGGGAACTTTTGGCCTTGTGGCGGTATTTTTTGTGCTGGCGTGTAAATGTTTTGCTTTGGCAGAGCTTACTGCATTTTTGAAAAAGGATTTTGGAGGTGTAGGGGGTGCGCTTGTGCTTATGGGGCTGTGTGCTTATGCGGCTTTGCTGGGGCGGAGTATGGTTTTATGGGCGGCAAAGGAAAAGAGTGCTCGAGCTGATGGCCTTGGAAAGGCTGTGATGGATATGCTTACAGCGCGAGAGCGTAGGGGGGCACTTGCGTTTGTATTTGTAGTCGTACTAGTTTCCTGGCTAATTGGTAGCTTATATACACCTTTTTCTTATTATCTTCCCTTTGCTTTTGTAGCGGCGTTGTGCTTTGCTTTTGTTTTTATTGGCTTTGCTAAAAAGCGTCTTGGTGGGGTAACGGGTGATGTCTTTGGCTGCCTGATAGAAAGCGTAGAATGTGTTGTTTTGTTGAGCTTTTGCCTTGCAATCTAAGGTTTTTTAGACTGTTCTACTTCTGTTCTGAGCGCATTGGTATATTGGTTGATGGATTTATAGGAATAGACCTCTATAACCAAAATTGCCACCATAAAAAACGCAAGGGTAAAGGCCGCCCCTTTGAGTAAGTCTGAAGGTATAAAAAAAATAACCGCTATGGATAAAGCAAGAAGTATTACAAAGATACCTTGATATAGCCAATGGTTAGAATATACTTTTTCCATACGCTCATGTTCTGTAGTGAGGAATGTTTGTGTGTTTTCTTGAAACAAGGCGTGGCCTTTTTCGCCAACATTTTTGTTAAAATTGCAGTAGAAAAGCCCGCCGAGCACCATAATCAATGCAGCACCTAAGCACGCCCATTTAATCCCCATTGTGAGTGCCGATTTAGGAAACATAAACATGCACAGGAGCATGCCTAGCACAAAAATTATGCCTAAAATGATGAAACTTATGCCTATCCACTTATGAGCGTCAACGTATATGGTCAATGAGTCTAACATATTCATATATTATCCCTTGTTTTGATTAAAATGCGGGTACTGTCCTACTTCAGCGTTAGCAATGGTGCTTATTTTGCCATCAAAAGCTGCATTTTGCATACTGCGTAAAGAAGTAAATACAAATGGTTATTCTTTTTTGCTGTGTGTATAATGAGCAATGCGCAGTCGCTAGGTTATAGGGCAAAAGCCGCTGTGTCAAAAGTATTCTTTGGTGAGTTATGGTGTTAGTTTGAATGACTTAAGGTTAGGTTTTATTGAAAAATTTTATATGCTTTTTGCTTTGATTTGGCATCTGAAGCAGGTGTTTTATTGCGCTTTTCGCTAGTATATAAAAATACTGGCATCAATGACATCGATGCCAATTGTATTTTTATATACTAGCGAAAAGCTTAACTTTACATAGCGCAGTGACTATTCAGCGCAATGCCTTCATAGGGTAGCGAAGAGTCCACGGTAGTTTTTCTGAGTTTTTTAATTGCTACTTTATATGCTTACCATAGGATGTGCCCACTTGTTTTACTCCTGCAAGGAGGGATTGTGTACCCTCTAAAAATGGGGAAACTTGTGCGGCCTTACTGCTGTACATTTGGCTTGTGGATAAATCTGTGCTGGCTTGATTTCTATGATTCCAAGCGTCAATGCGTTTGGCGTGCGCTGCCCAGTCGCCTTGTTCTTGAATGGCAAGGGCGTCCAGTTCCCCTTTTTCTGTGGTATCAAGGTTTAGGTCCAGCGAAGAACCTACATCCACTTGGGCGCCGCTGGCTC
>CAYJHS010000139.1:0-7069 GCA_964369815.1 uncultured Desulfovibrionaceae bacterium | reverse complement strand
ATCGGAAATCACTCGTATCGCCAATGCTACAGACTTTAACGGCTTAAAGCTTATTGATGGCGCTCTTTCCGGAGACCATAATGGTAATGGTTTGAAGTCTCTAGGCGCCTTGCGTATTCACTTTGGTAGTGCTAACGACTCAGCGGAAGACTATTATAATATCGAAATTGGTAACAGCACAGCTTCTGCTCTTGGTATTGGTGCTAGTAGTGATAGTGCTACGGCTGGTTTCACCATTTCTACGCAGTCTGCAGCGCAAGAAAGCTTGAAGGCTATTAATGATGCCATTGTTTCTAAGGATAAAATCCGTGCAAACCTTGGCGCCATGCAAAACCGCCTTGAGGCAACTGTGGATAACTTGACCATTCAGTCGGAAAATCTTTCCGCTGCAGAGTCTCGTATTTCTGATGCTGACGTGGCCGCAGAAATGACCAACTTTGTTCGTAATCAAATTCTAACCCAATCCGCAGTGGCCATGGTTAGCCAAGCTAACTCCATGCCACGTATGGCACTTAACCTTATTAGCGGATAATAAGGATTTGCAATAAAGCAAAAAAATCCTTTGGGAAGGGGATATATAAGGTGAGAGCTTAGTCTCTCGCCTTTTTTTGTGGTAAAATGTAGTTATTTTCTTAGCTTAGTAAAAATAAAATTATTGACTATCCGCCACCTTATGAGGATGTTGTAAAAATGCTGGTGTCAATTGCATCGACACTACTTGTACTTTGCAACATCCTCATAGGTAGCTTATTCTGCTTTGTAATGAATAACTCTTGCGGCATATAATGTTAAGTTTTTCACTGGTATAGTATAAAAATACCATTGGCATCGATGTAATTGATGCCAGTGTTTTTATACTATACCAGTGAAAAGTGGAGTGAAATACCTATTTTTGATGTTGAGTTAAGCAAGAGTCATATTTTAAAATACTGTTTTTAAAAAAACTTTAGGGCAAAAAAAGTAAGGTTTTTTTAAGAAAAAAACACCCCTGCAAAAAATTCCTCAAAAGAGCTTCAAAATTTAAAAAAACTGTTCTTTTCTTCTTTCTTTTTTTCAAAAATGCTAAAATTTTTTTTCAAAATAATATAAAAAGTGCGTTTTTTATGCAATTTGGTATGCATCTTGCTCGTTTTTACATATACAGACACACTCGGCAATTTTTGCCACCGTGCCTGTCAACTGAGGATGTGCATCAACATGTACAAAAACTACTAACCGCCTTAACAGGCCTTGCCATTACAGTATATGTAGGCAAGTACACGTCGATGGAAGATTGCAGGGAAGCAGTCGCGCATTTTGCTCCATCAGGCAACAAAACATTCATGGAGGAATGTTATGGGACTTACTATTAATCACAACGCTATGGCCCTGAACGCTGCTAACACTTTAACCAACCATTATGGAAATCTGTCCACATCAACAGCTCGCTTGTCTTCTGGTTTGCGCATTAACGGCGCATCCGACGACGCTGCTGGCCTTGCCATTCGTGAGCTTATGCGTGCAGATATTGCCGCCTTGAACCAAGGTGTGAGAAACGCCAACGACGCTATTTCTCTCATTCAGACTGCTGACGGCGCCCTTGGCGTTATTGACGCTCAGCTCATCCGCATGAAAGAACTTGCCGAGCAAGCCGCTACCGGTACCTATGACTCAACCCAGCGTCTTATGATTGAGTCTGAGTATCAATCCTTAGCATCAGAAATCACTCGTATTGCCAATGCTACGGACTTTAACGGCATTAAGCTTCTTGACGGCTCCCTTTCTGGCGACCACAATGGTGATGGCTTAAAGAGTACGGGTTCACTCAAAGTTCACTTTGGTTCTATGAACGACTCAGCTGAAGACTACTACTACATCCGTATTGGTAATAGTACCTCTTCTGCCCTTGGCCTTGGACATAGTAGTGTGGAAGATGCTGGTTACACAGTTTCCACACAGTCACAAGCACAGGCTGCACTGGTTGCCATTAACGATGCTATTATTTCTAAGGACAAAATCAGAGCGCACCTTGGTGCCATGCAAAACCGCCTAGAAGCTACTGTGGATAACTTGACCATTCAGTCAGAAAATATGGCTGCTTCAGAGTCTCGTATTTCTGACGTAGACGTATCTATGGAAATGACCAACTTTGTGCGTAACCAAATCTTGACGCAATCTGCTGTTGCTATGCTTGGTCAAGCCAACTCCATGCCGCGTATGGCCATGAACCTCATTGGGGGATAATATATAAGGTAAAGGTAGCGCTTAGTAATAGCATGTTCACTCTTTCACAGAGGCGCCTATTTATAAGGGTTTCCTAAAAAACATTCCATATATTTTCGGTGGAGGAGCTTTGTAAAAAGTTCCTCCACTCCCCCCCCCCCTCACAACATACTCAAAACGGTGCGTCGTGTATTATTGCATTGTTTTTTGTTACTTTATTCTTATCTGTCTCCACATAATTCATAATGGTACATATCTTGCTAAGCACTAAGTAGGATTAAGGCTGGTATTTTTTACCCTGTCTTTAAGCGTGCACAGCACGCATCCTTTGGTCGTGGAATGTATAATATATACAGTGTAACTTTAGGCTCATAATGAGCATGTCAGTGGAAGATTGCAGGGACGCAATCGCGCATTTTGCTCCACTTGGTAATCAAACATTCATGGAGGAATGTTATGGCACTTACTATTAATCACAACGCAATGGCGCTTAATGCTGCGAACACTTTGAACAGTCACTATGGCAACTTATCCACATCCACAGCGCGCTTGTCTTCTGGTTTGCGCATTAACGGCGCATCTGATGACGCTGCTGGTCTTGCCATTCGTGAACTTATGCGTGCAGATATTGCCGCATTGAATCAAGGTGTGAGAAACGCCAACGACGCTATTTCTCTCATTCAGACTGCTGACGGCGCCCTTGGCGTTATTGACGCTCAGCTCATCCGCATGAAAGAACTTGCCGAGCAAGCCGCTACCGGTACCTATGACTCAACCCAGCGTCTTATGATTGAGTCTGAGTATCAATCCTTAGCATCAGAAATCACTCGTATTGCCAATGCTACGGACTTTAACGGCATTAAGCTTCTTGATGGTTCCCTTTCTGGTGACCACAATGGTGATGGCTTAAAGAGCACCGGTTCGCTTAAGGTGCACTTTGGTACCATGAACGACTCGGCTGAAGACTACTACTACATCCGCATAGGCGATAGTACCTCTTCTGCCCTAGGCCTTGGACATAGCAGTGTGGAAGATGCTGGATATACTCTTTCTACGCAATCGCAAGCGCAGGCCGCACTTGTTGCCATTAACGATGCTATTGTTTCTAAGGATAAAATCAGAGCGCACCTTGGTGCCATGCAAAACCGACTCGAGGCTACTGTGGATAACCTCACTATCCAAGCTGAGAATATGGCTGCCTCTGAATCTCGCATTTCTGATGTGGACGTATCCATGGAAATGACTAACTTTGTGCGTAACCAAATTCTTACGCAATCTGCTGTGGCTATGCTTGGCCAAGCCAACTCTATGCCAAGAATGGCTATGAACCTTATTGGCGGCTAATAACATATTTTGTTTGGGTGGTGGGTATGCATGCATACTCACTGCGCAGGCAAAAGCCACACGGCAAAATATCCTCAAGGTTGCGTCTGGGACCTTGGGGATATTTATTTTTGTGGCTTTCACCATACAGCGACCTGTACATGTATAAATATGACTATTGCCTTAACTCAGTAGCAGGACGCAGATGTTTTTGCTTATTTGTGCACTCGCTTGTGCTGGTATTATATAAAAATACTGGCATCAATTGCATCGATACCAATTGTATTTTTATGTAATATCAGCACAAGCTTAATATTGCACGCTACAAAGATTGCCATTTATCACATAACTAAAGCTCCCTATGGGGATATTGCAAAAATGCAATTGGTGTCGATGTCATTGACACCAGCATTTTTGTAATATCCTCATAAGGGAGCGAATGTTAAGGATAAGGTATTTTTTCTTATGCGAAGGCAATAGCCACATAAAATGACAATGTCGTGGCAGCAGCGTGAGGAGCTATAAAAATATAGGCAAAAAACACCTACCCAGTATTTATACAAACTCTAGACATTATTTAAGTGACTTAGAGTAAAACCAAAAAGCCTTTCGGCACACATTTTGCTACTCTTTCACCAGAAGGAAGCATGTACTGCGTTCTCATCACTTCATTTAGGACGTAAGCACAAAGAGCGCAGACACAAAGGACGTACACGCCTTTTACACGCTTTAATATGTATCATTACAACAGGAGGGAATACTATGTTATTTCGTGCAATTATTACTTTGGCCTTAACTTTGTCCTTGGCAGGCGCCGCCGTTGCAGAAGAACTGCAGGGCTTTTACGCTGGCGTAAAATTTATTGACTCCTATCAAACCCAATGGGGTGGTGGGCATGCTGAAGGGTCTGGTTCGCAAAATACTGTGGGCGCCGGATTTTTAGTAGGTATGGACTTTTTTAAACAATCAGAGACCCCCATTCGTACTGAGCTTGAATTTGCCATGCGTACCACTTATAAAAGTGAAAGTGAGATTGATTTTGTAAATTACAATAGTAAATTAGAATATAATCTTCACACCCTTATGGGGAGCGCATTTTATGACTTCCACAATGAATCTATTGTGACACCCTATCTAGGTGCCGGTATTGGCGCAGGCTTTGTGAGTGGAAACTATAAAATCAACGGTACAAATCGTCAAATTGATGACACTGTTTTAGCTTGGCATGCTAGCGCTGGTCTTGGCATTGCCCTTAATGATACTATTACTGCTGACCTTGGTTATCGCTACCTTGGTACAAGCAATGTAAGTACGCAAGTTTTTGGCAACGATGTAGAAACTGACATCAGCGCTCATGAATTTAGCCTCGGTTTGCGCTTTGGCTTCTAAGTAAGCGTATTAAATATAACATACAAAATGGGAAAAGGGGTAACTCTTTTCCTTTTTTTATGGTAAAAGTGAGATTTGGCACCATAAAGAACTTGTCAGCCAAGAAAGAGCGGTATATAGTGCCTGCTCTTTTAAAGTATCTCAATAGGATAACAAATATAACCATTTAACATAATAAAGATTTTTATGCAAAACAACAATTCCCTTCGCAATGTTGCCATCATTGCCCACGTTGACCATGGTAAAACTACCCTCGTAGACGCCCTTTTTCGCCAAAGCGGCGTTTTTCGTGCTGACCAACAGATTGATGATCGTATCATGGACAGCATGGACTTAGAGCGTGAACGTGGCATTACCATTGCCGCAAAAAACTGCGCCGTTTCTTGGAATGATGTAAAAATTAATATCATTGATACCCCCGGCCACGCCGACTTTGGGGGTGAAGTAGAACGCGCGCTGTCCATGGCAAGCGGTGCCATCCTCTTGGTGGACGCTTCCGAAGGCCCCCTGCCACAAACCCGCTTTGTGTTACGTAAAACCCTCGAAGCCGGCTTGCCTGTGGTGGTGGTAGTTAATAAAATTGACCGCAAAGATGCCCGCCCGCAAGAAGTGCTTAATGAAGTATACGATCTTTTTATCGATCTGGACGCCAATGAAGAGCAGTTAGAATTCCCTGTGCTTTACGCCATAGGACGTGAAGGCGTTGCCATGCGTGAACTGGAAGATGAGCGTGTTAGCCTAGCCCCGCTTTTTGAAACGATTTTAGAGCGTATCCCCGGCCCTGCCCACGAAGAAACAGAACCTTTCCAAATGCTTGTGGCTGACCTTGACTACTCTGACTACCTTGGACGCCTCGCTGTGGGGCGCATTATTCACGGCACTATTCAAGCCAAGGACGCCTTGCTTTGCATGGGACCTGATGGTGAGCAAAAGCCCCTGCGTGTTAGCAAGCTTCAAGTTTATCAAGGTTTGCGCCTTGCAGAAGTGGAAAGTGCTGAACCAGGCGACATAGTCGTGCTCGCCGGTATTGAAGATGTCACCATCGGCGATACCATTTGCACCAAGGAAAACCCCCGCACACTCCCCCGTATTCGTGTAGATGAACCCACCGTGGCCATGCGCTTTGGCATAAATACCTCTCCCCTTGCCGGCAGAGAAGGTAAGCTTGTGCAAACTCGGGTCATTTGGGATCGCCTTGTCAAAGAAGCCCTGCGTAACGTGGCCATTCGGGTAGAAGAAACTGCCGATAGAGACGCTTTCCTTGTCAAAGGTCGTGGAGAATTCCAAATGGCTATTCTCATAGAACAAATGCGTCGTGAAGGCTTTGAACTTTCCGTGGGGCGCCCTGAAGTTATTCTCAAAAAATCCCCTGAAGGCAAAATTCTTGAGCCCATTGAACAGCTCTACATTGACTGTGACGAAACCTTCATGGGCGTTGTTACCGAAAAGCTTGCCCAACGCAAAGGCCGCATGCTCAATTGTATGAACGACAAAAGCGGTGAAACAGGACGAGTGCGCATGGAATTTTCGGTCCCATCTCGTGGGCTAATCGGTTATCGTGACGAGTTCCTCACCGATACCCGTGGCACCGGCATCATGAATTCCTTGCTTGCTGGCTATGAAGAGTGGCGCGGCGATTTCCCAACTCGTTACAGCGGCTCCATCGTCTGCGACAGAAGTGGCTCTTCCGTGCCCTATGCCCTCTTTAACCTTGAGCCTCGGGGTGTTCTCTTTGTTCCCTCCGGCGTTCCTGTCTACGAAGGTATGATTATCGGCGAACATAACCGAGAAAATGATATTGACGTGAACCCCTGCAAGGAAAAGAAGCTCACTAATATGCGCGCTTCCGGTAAGGATGAAAACGTTATTCTCACTCCTGTGCGCCCCATGACTTTAGAATTTGCCTTGCATTTTGTGCGAGAAGACGAAATAGTAGAAGTAACACCAGAATCTATCCGCCTGCGCAAAAATATTCTGTCAGCACAAAAACGCCACCAAAACCTTGGCGCCAGAAAAAAAGCTGCAGAAACAGCAGGAAATTAGGGATTATTTTATGTGGGGGTATAGGAATAAAAAATATATGTAAATATGATGTTTTTTACGTGGGGGGGGGGGGGGGGGGGGGGGGGGGGGGGGGGGGGGGGGGGGGGGGGGG
>CAYJHS010000138.1:0-7261 GCA_964369815.1 uncultured Desulfovibrionaceae bacterium | reverse complement strand
GGGGGGAGGGAACTTTTTTCAAAAAGTTCCCTCCCCCCAGCAAAGAAAACTACACAAAATTCAATCTATCGCTTCATTTCCACGGCTTTTTTGAGCATTTCGTCGGCGGTGGTGACTACTTTGCTATTACTTTGGAAGCCTCGCTGTGTGATTATCATATCCACCATTTCTGTAGACATATCCACATTGGACGTTTCAAGATAGGTGGCGTGCATTGTGGCAAAATTTTCCGTTCCTGCGGTGCCAAGGTATAGGGAGCCAGCATCGGTGCTTTGCGAGTAGAGATTACCACCTTCACGCCTTAGGCCGTCTTCGCTGGTGAAGTTTGCTACGGGTATTTGGTAAAAATCAGCCCCTTGGGCATTGGTATAGTGGCCTGTGATAGTGCCGTCTTCACTAATTTCAAGGTTCATTAAGTAGCCTTCTTCAAAGCCATCTTGTTCATTACGATAAAGAATATTAGAACCATCATAGGCAGTTGTGGCACTTGAATCTCGAATAATATTTGTACCCATGGTACCAAGTAGGGTGGGATCTATGCCCACATCTGCTGCCGAGGCCGGCAAGTTTTGCATCTCGCCGCCAGCGGAGAGTCCAAAGTCAAAGGCTATGCTTTGGCCGTCAATATTTAGGGTGGGCTTGCCTTCTGTTAAGCTCGTAGGTGTCCAGTTGGCCAAGTTAGCAGTATCATTACCACTGGGAGAAAATGCTGACATATCAATAATTTCTCCAGCAGCGTTGAAGGTGAGCGTACCTGTCATCAGTGCTTCGCCAGGCTCACCTGAGGCAGAGGTATCAGCGGCTATGAGAAATTCTAAAATTTTATTGGGTGTTGTGGCATCTTCGGGTGTCCCATCTACGTAAAGTGTCAGACCAAGTTCATTACCTTCTGCATCGTAGATAGTGAGATCTTGCCCATAACTATAGTTGCCCTCAGCTAGGGGCGGATCATTGGTGGCAGTATAACTTTGCGCTAAAGTAAAGTAGGGATTTGCAGCATTAGAGCTGGAATCGCTGATATTGCCAAAGTTGAACCCCAAGGAAAGTTCTGTGGTGGGATTAGCTGCCATGGTATCATAGCCCAGTAAATTAATGGGCTCTATGCTACCTCTGACACCTTCTTCGTCAATGGGATAGCCCATGAGAGTTTCTTCGGTGGGAAGCTGTAAAAAGCCCTCTTCATTGACACGGAAATTTCCAGCACGGGTATAAAAAAGATCGCCTTCAGCATCACTTACCTGAAAAAAACCTTTACCATTAAGGGCTAAGTCCGTAACTGCGCTCGCAATCTCCATGGCACCTTGGTTGAAATTAGTGCGCACAGAGTCTACCTGAACGCCCATGCCCATCTGCCCTATTGCTACCTTAGAGCCCTCTTGTGCTTCCCAAGATTCGCCCATATTGCCTTGCGTTTGGTATATCAAGTCGGAAAATTGAATATCTTGCTGTTTATAACCAACGGTACTAACGTTGGATATATTATTCGTTATGACATTCATCCCTTCCGATAAACTTTTCATGCCCGTGGCACCGATGTAGAGCGCACTATTCATAAGCAATCCCCATATTACAACAGTTATAGCAGGCAAGAATTTCCTGCTTTTACTTTTCTATGGGGTATAAAGCATATTTTGTGCCAAGAGCTTAGCCATTGTTTACTTTTGCGTGCTTTACACTTGAAAAAATGGCGTCCTACGAAGGTTTTTAGAAGTTCTATATGGAAAGAAATGCTATGAGAAGAAGCCTCACCGAAGAATAATGTTATAGTGATTAATATATCAAAGTTCGGGGCTTAATTTTCATAACTACTAGCTTTAATTAAAAAAGACACTACTATTCTCTTTATTAATAAGCCCCATCTCCACGAATAACTACAGGAATTGTACGCATTAAAATCCACAAATCCATCCATACACTCCAATTAGTCACATAATAGCGGTCATAGGAGATACGCTCTTCGTAAGTGGTATTATTGCGGCCAGATATCTGCCATAAACCTGTGATACCAGGCTTAACTTCTTTATAGTCTAGGTACACGTCGCCATAGCGTTCTATTTCATTATCTACAATGGGACGAGGCCCCACAAGAGTCATATTACCGAGAAACACATTAAAGAGCTGCGGCAATTCATCAAGGCTTGTTTTACGTAAGAATTTTCCTACTTTAGTAATGCGTGGGTCATGACGCAACTTTTGGTCTTGTTCCCACTCTTTGCGCAATTCTTCATGCTCAAACAAATAGTCTTTGAGCACCACATCAGCATTTTCCACCATGGTACGAAATTTATAAATGCGGATATGTTTTCCCCCCTGTCCAATGCGTTTTTGTGTATAAAAAGCTGGGCCTTTACTGCTTTTTCTAATCCAAATAGTAAAAAGTAAAAACAAGGGCGAGGCAAAAATAATAGCCACGGTAGAAAGCACAATATCCATAAAACGCTTTATGCGTAAACGTTTAGTGTCAGTGAGGTTTTGTCGTAGTAAAAAAGCTGTGGAATTACCAAGAAGCCGAGGGGCAAGCCAGAATTTTTTCAGTTGCTTGCGCCGACCTGGTACCACCAAAAGACGCTTGCAATATTTAGAAATTACTTCCATATTTAGCGTTTGTTCTGTTTTTGGATTTTCAACACTGCTCCAGATAAAAATAGGGTCAATATATTTATCTTGCAAATTTTTCATTTGCGTCACAAATTCTTCACTTAAGCAGCTCATATTCATGCATTCTACAGGGCGCAGGCTTCGAGTTGGGTGTGATTCCAACTCCAACCAAATATCGTCAATTTCTTCTCGGGATTGCAAAAAGATTACCGGCGTACCCCACCATGTTTTACGGCACAGTCGACGGCGCACAAAACCACGCACCACGGGCACGGCAATAATGCTCATTAACCATGTCATAGCAATGATAGAGCGTGAGTATTCTACAGAAATTTGCCCCATAAAAAGTACGATTAGTATAACCAAATAGGCAAAGGACGTGCCCAAAAATATTTTTTTCACCTCTTTATGCGGCGGCGGTACAGGAACTTCATTGGCACCAAGCATAACAATGAAAATAGGCCCAGAGCACACTAAAATATGTAGCCATAGATATAAATATAAGTCGATATGACCGCCAAATAGAAGGCGAACAATAATACCCAAAGCAAGCATGGCCTGCATAGTGAAAACATCAAACAAAAATGTTACCCAAAAAGCTGGGTTCATGCCTGTAAACTTTCGTATTTTACGTTTCCACATGCTGTATCCTTACTATATGACTTTTGTGTGCACGAGTTCTTTGGTCTATTGTATCAAATTTCATGCATCAAGCAAGAATTTTTGTAAATTTTATGTGTTTTCTAGATTTTTTTTAGAATATTTTATGAATATGCTATTGCGTGCCAATGTGAAAGATTTTCCCACAATAACATACTTTGTAAGGACGAAAAAAATTTTTATGCAAAATGGTCAAAACCCAGCAGGTCAGCTTTATTACCATTGAGCTCAATAAGCCCATTGTCAGTGACAGTACCAATACTACGCATATGTGGCAAAGCCGCATGAAGAATTGGATAAAGTTTTGGCATACATGCACCAAGCAAAGCGTAATCTTCACCGCCAAGCCAAGCTTCGTGGGCGGGGCATCTGCCCTTTTGGCGAGCATTTTTTACCACTTCTTCATGGAGCAGGGCTTCGTGAAGAATAATTTGTGCACCAAGGGTACTTTCCCTGTCTATACCCAAAAGGCGTGGTAGATCCTTAGCAAGGCCGTCAGAAACATCCATAAGGACACAGGGGCGCACATGGGCACTTGAGCGAGCAAGAATAAGTCCGGCATCTATTTGCGCTTCGGGTTTAAGGTGTGCTTTACAGGCGCTTGGCCAATGTATTTCTGCCTCACGTCCATATCTTTCAAGTTCTTCCAAGCCAACACGTGCTAAACCCACACGCCCCACAAGAAAAAGCACGTCGCCAGGCATGGCACCACCTCGTACCAGATAGGAGCTATGATTTTCACCAAGGTTTTTGGGTACAGTTGCTTCTCCCCATATGGTAATGCAGATGTGTATCTTGTCCGCACGGGAAAGATCACCGCCGCACAATGCAATATTGTGTGCATGTGCAAGCTGTCCCATACCATAAAAAAAAGCATCAATCCATGTCATATCAATATGTTGAGGAATAGCAAGACCACGGCTAACACTGGTAGGACGCACACCCATCGCAGCAATATCGGATATATTTACGGCTAATGCTTTATGCCCTATTTCACCTGGGGTGAAGTAGCTTGAGCGAAAATGCACATTTTCTATGAATAAATCCGTACTAATACATTGTGCGCCTTGTGTTTTAATAACAGCGCAATCGTCACCACGCCCTAAAAGGAGAGAAGGGTGATTGTCGGGAAAATGCTTTTGGATAACTTCAAGTATGCGAGCTTCAGAAAAATTTTTCATAGCTAAGCCTTTTTTTAGTTATTCTTCCGGATGTAAAAAATCTTGCAAAATAGTTTTTATGCCAAAACCCACAAAATTGACTTGGTACTTATCAGGCGGAATAAATTTAATCATCTTGCCCCTTCCAAAAATTTTATGGCGGCAAAATCCCAAGGACAATGGCGCATTGCGCTCTTGTTGCGTATCATGAGTAGTTTCCATAAAATCAATATTTTTCTGTGCCTTACCTGCTTGCGGTAAGAGTTGCACAGGACGCCGTGTGGCATTTGATGCATAGCTGTCGAAGGTTTTTGAAGTGCGTTGATGCATATTGCCACCGTAACTTTCAAACCACACTTCACACAATTCTGAGGGGAGTTCTCGTACAAAGGGGCTTGGACTAGCTGGCATGGATCCTTGACCTTTCATATATACAGAAGATGGCGTGTACAACTCAAGGCACTGTCTGGCTCTTGTGCAAGCCACATACATAAGGCGGCGTTCTTCTTCAAAACTTTCTGCGTCTGCTTGAGCATGACGCGAAGGAAAGCGATCTTCCACAAGGTCAATAATAAGCACGGCATTCCACTCTAGCCCCTTGGCAGAATGTATGGTGGAAAGGGTTATTTTATGCTCTTCAGCTTCATTTTCTTCGGCGGAATCTAACACAAGATCCGCTATAAAAACATCTAGTTCCTTATAGCCAGCAGCAATATGTTGTACTTCTTCAAGACCAAGAAGGCGTCGTGGCCAGTCATCAGGATATTGCAATTCAAGACGTGGCTTATAGTGTTCTAACAGTTCTACCATATACTCCATGGGACTTAGGGCTTGTCTGCGTAATGTATCAAGAAGCTGGATATCTTTTAAGAAACTTGGAAATTTAGCAAAAGCTTTTTCTATAGCTTGTGCATCTTCATGGCGAGCCACGCCATAGAGTTTTTGCACCGTTTTTTTGCCAATACCTTTATGAAGAGTGGCAACTCGCTCAAATGCTGAAAAATCATAAGGATTTAATATTAATCGAGCATAGGCTAAAATGTCTTTAATGTGCGAAGCGTCAGAAAAACGCAAACCCCCATACTTACGAAAGGCAATGCTTTCTCTTTGCAATGCAGCTTCTACATTATAA
This sequence comes from uncultured Desulfovibrionaceae bacterium, assembly GCA_964369815.1. GTDB lineage: Bacteria > Desulfobacterota > Desulfovibrionia > Desulfovibrionales > Desulfovibrionaceae > CAYJAD01. The sequence goes on along the minus strand of CAYJHS010000138.1, from coordinate 1,711 downwards.
GAATGAAAACCTGCACGGAAAAGTATAGCAATTTCATGGGGTAAGTGTTCATGCAAAAGCTCACGAACACGCTTAACCACCATATCAGCTTGGCTTCTATCACTGGCTGGTTGTATGTGCTTTACAGGCATACCCCCTGTGCGAGTAGTGAAAAGATTTTTATCGTAAGACTCTGAGGCAAAACGTAAAAGATTATTTGCTACATCCAAAATAGCTTGCGTTGAGCGATAATTTTCCTCCAAGCGAATAATTTGCGTATCAGAAAAATTTTTGGGAAAATCTAAGATATTGCGTACATTGGCACCACGAAAAGCATAAATAGACTGCGCATCATCACCCACAGCCATAACATTGCCATGGCCGCCAAATTTTTTTGCCCCTAAAAGCTGGACAATACGAGCCTGTACGAGGTTAGTGTCTTGATATTCATCCACCATAATATGCTGATAGCGCTGGCGTAAGTATTGAGCTTCCGGTCTATTTTCTTGAAGTAAAGCCTCCAATTCAAAAAGCAAATCGTCATAATCAAGCAAACCATGCGTGCGACGATACTGCGTATAGCCTTCATTTATTTCTACCAAAGCTTGACAATGGGGTAATAAATGCGTCGCTTCTCGACGTAGAACACTTTCAATGCTGATTTCCTTATTACGAGCCTTACTTAAAATGCCTACAATGGCCTGATTTTTCGGAAAAGACCTATCCCCCTTACCAAGGGATAAACCCTCTTTTACATGCCTTATGGCAGCATTAATATCTTCACTGTCCATGACAGAAAAATTTCGCCCTTCAAGCCACACGGGGCGATACTGGCGCAATACCCCATAGGCAAAAGCATGAAAAGTACCGCCCTGAACACCGCTTAAGCCCTGCTGTAAAAGATGCGCAGCTCTCGTGAGCATTTCTTGTGCAGCCTTGCGGGTAAAGGTCAATAATAACATGGACGAAGGTTCTACACCTTGCTCAAAAAGCCACGCCAAACGATAAACGATGGTGCGTGTTTTTCCAGAGCCAGCACCAGCAATAACCAGTACCGATCCGTCCGAGGCCGTAGCAGCAGCAAATTGTGCAGGATTTAAGCTTTTCTCATAATCAATCATGGGCTATATGGTACAACCTGTGATTGACATAGGCAAGCGCAGAGTTTAAAGACTACATAGTTGAATTTTGCTTTTGCGGTGAACCTTTTCTGAAAACTTCCACCCAAAAGATTCCCCCAGCTAAATTTTTTATTTATAACTGCTATAATAAAAATTTTGATATAAAATAGGAGAATATAAACAATGTCAAAGAGTTCAACGGCCTTTAATGATAGTGTTACCAAAGTACTAGAAGTAGTCATGTTTGAAAACTGGCTGCGTTTTTACTTTATCCATGTAGATGAAGTGGTTGGTAAAAACAACGAAGAAAAGCTTGTTATTTTAATACCGGAGCAAGGTATCAAGCGTATTCAAGAATTGTATCCACATCTTTTTGCCATGGTGCAAAATATTCATGGAAAAGAAGTAACCTTTGATTCTTCTCGTGCTGCCGTGTGTGAGCATGTACTAAAAGAGCTTGATGGCAAAACCATACCCAAGGAAATGTCTACTACTGTATTTGACAGCCTTACTTTCCAAGTAGAACTGCAACTTTTCAACACTTGGGTACAAGCACACGAAGAACAATTAGAGGAAAGCTTTATGGAATTTGGTGCATGGCAAAACTTTTT
>CAYJHS010000137.1:0-7268 GCA_964369815.1 uncultured Desulfovibrionaceae bacterium | reverse complement strand
CTGGAGGGAAACTTTTGTGAACAAAAGTTTCCCGCCCCCAGCCCCCCCCCCTTCAAAAAACTTTCAATGCCATGTTGTCTTGGTGTTAAATAAACATATTGCCACAACAAAATTACACGAAAGCATTTTTCTTTAGCTATGTACCATAAAAATCAAGACATTTTTTAACACATTGAATATATTGAAATTTATCTTGTGTTGTGAGTTCCAACTCTTATTAAGTTAAAAAAAGTAAAAATAAATAGAAAAAAAACCTTGCATACAAGGGGGATGCAGAGTATAGAGGAAAAAAGCATATCTTACAAATGTGCCATGAGTTTTGTGCCTTTTATTCATAAGGGTGCATAACTTGTCTTTAGGGTGTCTCTTTGTCGTCCCTTTTAGTTCATGTTGCGCAGAAAGTAAAATGCTACCATGCCTAAAGATTTTTTGACAATATGTCGAGGAGTCATGTTGTCAGTAGTCAAGAGCGTTAGTCTCTTTGGGTAGGGTACTTTTGAGAGGAAGTATGGAAGTGTAAGTATAAGCATAGGAAATGTTTGTGCTTAAAGATGGATAAAGTATATTTTATTTGGAGGATAGTATGGGGAAGACATTAACAAAGGCTGAAATTGTTGAAGCTATTTACGAAAAAAGCGATAAAAATCGCGCTGACGTAAAAGCCATTGTGGAAAAACTTTTGGAAATCATGAAGCGTTCCATTAAAAAAGATGACGCACTGCTTGTAAGTGGCTTTGGTAAATTTGAAGCCTACGATAAAAATGCACGCAAAGGTCGTAATCCACAAACTGACGAGACCATTACCTTGGCTCCCCGTAAAGTTGTCGTGTTTCGCCTTTCCCGTAAATTCCGTATGGAACTTAATGGCAGTTAATTTTTTTACTTTATAAAATAAAGCGTACAAAAAAACCCGTGTTTTGCACGGGTTTTTTTGTGTCATATTTTTTGTGTTCTAGCTTTATTGTTTCAAAAAGTTTTCAAAGTAAGCAATGGTTTTTGTAAGGCCTTCGCGCAAGACCACTTGTGGCTCCCAGTCAAGGTGCTTTTTGGCAAGGCTAATATCGGGTTGTCTTTGCTTCGGGTCGTCGGAAGGTAAGGGGACATAGCTAATTTTTGAGCTGCTACCCGTCATTTCAACCACAGTTTCAGCCAATTCTTTGATGGTAAATTCACCAGGGTTGCCCATATTCATAGGGCCGGTAAAGCTCTCATCAGAGGCCATAAAGCGTACCATAAGTTCTACTAAATCAGAGATGTAGCAAAAAGAACGAGTTTGGCTACCGTCGCCATAGATGGTAATATCTTTGCCTTGAAGGGCTTGCATAATAAAGTTTGAGACCACACGTCCGTCGTTAGGGTGCATGCGTGGGCCATAGGTGTTGAAAAGACGCCCAACTTTGATGGGTAAGTTGTGTTGACGGTAGTAGGAGAAGAAAAGCGTTTCCGCGCAGCGTTTTCCTTCGTCATAACAAGCTCTTGTGCCGATGGGGTTAACGTGTCCCCAGTAGTCTTCGGTTTGTGGGTGTACAAGGGGGTCGCCATATACTTCTGAGGTAGAAGCTTGGAAAATGCGTGCTTGCAAACGTTTAGCAAGTCCAAGGGTATTGATGGCACCGTGTACGCAAGTTTTTATGGTTTGCACAGGGTCGTGTTGGTAGTGGATAGGTGATGCAGGGCAGGCAAGATTATATATTTCATCTACTTCTACATAAAGAGGGAAGGTAATGTCATGGCGTAAAAGTTCAAAGCATTTATGGTCTAATAAGTGTTCAACGTTTTGGCGGGCGCTAGTGAAGAAATTGTCCACACAAACTACCTCGTGCCCGTCAGCAAGTAAACGTTCACATAAATGCGAGCCGACAAAGCCGGAACCGCCAGTAACTAAAATTCTTTTTCTTAAGTGCATAGTGCCTCCCTTGCGTTAACGACTTGATAGCATTGAATGTGTGCTTAGGCAATAAAAATATGGGGGCGAGGACTTGAGGAACTAATCATAGCAAAAGTCCTTTCATGCATTACAAGGCAACGAGGGAGGTGTACAAGCTTTTGTTGTAGTAATGTACTTTGCGTGTCTTTTGGTGTTACGAAGCTAAAATATACTGTTGCGGCAAAAGGTATCTTTGAAGGCGGAGTGTTATCGCATTGAAAGTTTTTTGAAAGGGGGTTTGGGGGGAAACTTTTGTTCACAAAAGTTTCCTGCCTATAACCATGTACGAAAATTAATCGTTTAACGTCGCAGCAAAGCTGCGTCTACTCTTAATTTTCGGGTGCATCAAGGTTTTGATGCACCTTGCCCCTTTAAGCTTCATTGCGGTAAGATGTTGCTTAAAAAAATAGAGTGTTATCGCATTGAAAGTTTTTTGAAGGGGGGTTTGGGGGGAAACTTTTGTTCACAAAAGTTTCCCCCCAAAAAAACCTAAAAAACCTAAAAAACCTAAAAAACCTAAAAAAATTAAATTTTCTTTAAGTCTGCGTACCAAGCGCCGGCTTGTTCCATGAGTTTGTTGGTTCGGCTGGCGAGGGCGTAGGGATCTTTTAGGTAGCCGTCGAGAAGTAGGCTAGTATCAAAAAGGGCTTCGACCATTTCTTTGAGTAGTGGGTCTTTGCTGTCATTTTTATGAATGCGTAGGAGATTGCGCAGGATAGGGTGGTCACGGTTCACTTCAAAGATTTTTTGTGGGATGGTGTCGTCTTTTTGCATGACGCGCATAAGTTTTTCCATGGAGGACGTTAGGCCACCGTCGGGGGCAACGAGGCAGGCGGGGCTACCTTCAAGGCGATGAGAGATGCGTACCTCTTTGACTTTTTCGCCGAGGATTTCTTGCATATCTTTGATAAGGGAGTCAAAGTTTGCTTCATCTTCTTTGGCGAGGGGGGTGGCTTTTGGGGTGCCGTCGTCAGTATCGGCAAAGTCTTTGAGGCTGTCGTCGCCGATTTGCTCAATGGCTTTGAGGTCCCATTCTTTATAGGTGTTTAAGCCTTCCATGACAAATTCGTCAATGGGTTCAGTAAGGTAGAGCACTTCAAGGCCTTTTTTGCGGAAGACTTCGATTTGTGGGTTTAGGCGTGCGGCTTCGCGGCTGGCGGCGGAGACGTACCAGATAGTTTTTTGTCCTTCTTTACCGCGTCCCATGTAGGCATCAAGGGAGGTGAGACCTTCGGAGTTATCGTGGAAGGATGAGTTAAAGCGCAAGAGGGAGGATATGCGATCTTTGTGGACAAAGTCGTGATAACCGAGCTTCAAGATGCGTCCGTGTTTGTGCCAGAATTTTTCGTATTTTTCTTGTTCGCCTTCGGCCATTTTTTCAAGCTGGTTGAGGGCTTGCTTGACGATGGTTTGTTGAATTTTGCGTAGGATAATATTTTCTTGCAAATTTTCACGGGAGATATTGAGGGGGAGGTCTTCTGTGTCCACAACGCCTTTGAAGAAGCTTAGGAATTCAGGGAGCAGTTCTTTGTTTTCGCGCATGATGAGTACACGGCGGGCATAGAGGTCAAGCCCCCACTGTTCACGACCGCTGCCAAAGATATCAATGCTTTGCTCGGGGATGAAGAGCAGGGCATTAAATTGTACCGGTGCATCTACAGAAAAGTGCATGGTATCTAATGGTTCAGCTTGATCATAGGTCAAGAATTTATAAAATTCTGTGTATTGTTCTTTGCTTATGGAAAACTTTGGCTCCCGCCATAGGGCAGGAGTGGTGTTGATATGTTCTCCATCCACGAGGATGCTAAAGGGTATGAAGGCTGAGTGCTTGCGGATGATGGATTCAAGACGATATTTTTCGAGAAACTCGGCGGCGTCTTCTTTGAGGTGTGCTACGATAGTGGTGCCACGTTCTGGGGCGTTATCTGTTTTTTCAACAGTAAATGCGCCGCAGCCGTCGCTTACCCATACGTGGGCGGTATTATCGCCAAAGGCAGGGCGAGAAGCCACTTCCACTTTGTCAGCTACCATGAAGATGGAATAAAAGCCTACTCCAAAGCGGCCAATAATGTTAGATGCGTCGGCGCCGGTGGCATCGTCGCTTTTTTCTTGTGTTTCGCTGTGTGCGCGTAGGTCTTTGAGGAATTCCTCGGAGCCGGATTTGGCAATGGTGCCAAGGTTGGCGATGAGTTCTTCTTGGGTCATGCCAATGCCAGTGTCTCGAATGGTAAGCGTTTTTGCGTCTTTATCTATATTGATGCAAATTTCGAAGGGTAATTCTGGAGCGTGGGAAGTTTCACCTTTGCTTTGCTGAAAGCGCAATTTATCAAGAGCATCAGAGGCGTTGGAGACAATTTCTCTTAAGAAAATTTCTCGGTTAGTGTATAGGGAATGGGTAATAATATTGAGAACTTTACGCACTTCGGCGCGAAATTCGTGCTGTGTTGCAGTTGTTGACATGGGGTAACTCTCCTCTAAAATTGTATCAAGGAAACGCTGATTAAATATCTCTTCGTTCTCTAGTCGCGTTAAGCGCATCTTGCTAAATTGCATATATATTTTAATATTATGCACCCTAAACAAGATTCGCCTTGTTTGTTAGAGAACGAAAATTTTATTAAATCAGCGTTTCCTCAAGTATAAATAAAATGTCTTGTGGTATCGTCAAGGGGTGGAGAAGGAATTTTAAAGATTTTCTGTGGAGTGTCAGAGTGTCTGTCAAAAAAATGTGGAACGGCATTTGCATTAAATAAAGCGTGAGTGCCTTGAAGGCAAATTTTGCTCACCCCGTCGTCAAAAAATTGAGGAGTCCGTCATGAGTAATATAACAAACATTTCCGGTGGCATGAATGTCATTCACTGGGATACAATGAAAAGTTCCACCGAAGCGCAAAACCAGCAAGGCACAGCCCATAGTGTTCCCACAGATGTTGTGGATTCAGTGCAAATGCGTGCAGCAAGCATGGAACCAACGCTCATTGCCGATGAAGATGTGGACAGTGTTTTAGAACAAACCACACAAATGATCAGCGATGATCCCTATGCAGCTTTGCACGTACACAGCGGCCTTGACGCCTCCCGTGTTGCGGCCTTGCTGGCATAGCTCAAATTTCCTCTACGCAGCAATTGTGTAGATGGTTATCGAAACGCTGTATAACCTGTCAACTCTATACAGTTTTTCATACTAGAACTGCACCCGTCAACGCAGCCATAGTTCACAACGATTTACCCCCTCAGAGCAAAAGTAGTCGGCCACTTTTGTTCTGAGGGGGTAAATAATTTTAAATGTCAATGAATGTCAAAAATAATTATCGTAAAGATAAATAGTTATGTCCTTTGTTCTTGGCTTATACAATGCCAAAAAACTTTCTGGCATTGTCCCCACAAATACGCCAAAGCTCACTTGCTTCTATGTTCATGGCTTTTGCCATGGCCTGCACCGTACAAACCGTATAGGCTGGTTCATTGCGTTTACCTCGCCACTCTTGTGGCGTAAGGTAAGGAGCATCGGTTTCCAACATGATTTTATCGAGCGGAATTTTTTCCACCGCTTCACGCAAAGCTTCATTTTTAGGATAAGATACAGGGCCTGGCACCGAGACATACCACCCATTATAAAGGATACGCTTAACATCCTTGCTATTGCCGCCAAAGCAATGCCACAACAGCGGATAATCCTTAAAATCTTCTTTTTCAAGCACGGCAATGGTTTCTTCCGTAGCGTCACGGCTGTGAATAATCACTGGTTTTTGAAGTTTGCGGGCTAATTGTAAAAGCTGTACAAATGCTTCAAGTTGCACATCTTTTGGGCAATCATCCCAATAAAAATCTAGTCCGATTTCCCCCAGTGCCTTAAGGCGCTTTTCTTGCAAAAAAAGCTCTTCCATGAGGGCAAGATTTTCCTCGGTGCAGTGCATGGCTTCACAAGGATGAATGCCAAGGGCAAAAATAACCTCCGGATGCGAGTTAAAATACACAGCTTGCTCAGAAAATTTTTGCGGTTCCATAAAAATATTCACTATATGGCTGAGGCCGCAAGCCTTAGCTCTGGCAATAACCGCATCACGATCGGCATGAAAATGCTCAGCATCAAGATGCGCATGACTATCCACTCCGCAAGGCTCAAGCCCAAGGCTTGCGGCAATGGTTTCCGGAGAAAGAGATGGTTTTCTAGACATAATTACTTCAATAAAAAAGTTGCATTGGTTTCTATGTGTTTTTTCTGTGCCTGAGAACAATAGGCTTTTACTGTGTCTGCCATGTTTTGGCGCAAGGCAACTAAATGCTCACCGCCCGCATGTAAAAGTAATACCGCCTGCTCAAGAGCAAGGCTGGCTGCAAGAACATGTGCGTCCTCCACGTAAAAACCATTACCACCAAAAGTATGCTCCGTAATCTCAAACCATGGCTTATTGAGGTAGGGCATGGGCACATGAGGGATGTCATATTGACGCATATAATCCCAGCCGCCAAGCCCACTAAATCCCACAGGAATACAACCACAGGCCATGGCCTCTAGCGGCGGCAAAGGACAGCCCTCTGGAAAACCCGTAGCCAAAAAAATATGACAACTACGTAAAATGTTACCTACTTCATGATGTGCAACCCGATGAATGGGAACAAATTGCACAGGAATTTTTGGGTAAAGGCGTGTCATGCGCTGCTGCAAAGCATCAAGTATTTGCTCCCCAATCACCTTGTTTTTGCGCGGCATCCATGCAATACGTATTTTTTCCCGTACAGGGGCCTGAATGTCTATATCTTTAGGGAGATAAAAAAGAGAACTGTCAATGCCGGGACGTAAAATAGGACCATCCTTACCAGTAATTTCTCGTACGCAATAACGCACCGGTTCCGATACATACATAAAGTCAACCGGCAAGTCTTGCCACAGCACACCGTCAGGCAAGGAACGCAAAGCATAAGACCAGCTTTGCATATACATAATACAGCGAGCATTGGCCCGCACACCCATGACAATAGCATTAGTCCAGCCGTCAGGTACCAGCCAGACATGCTCAGCGCTTAATTGCATATTGGCCCAAGGAATAATGGGCGCCTTTGCACGTTCGTATACTTCCGCATAACCCATGTGGTGAATTTCTCCGTCATGCACCACAAAACGTACGTCATGTCCAAGGCTTACCATGTGGTTGCCTAGCTGTAAAAGGACAAGCATGCCACCGCTGAGTTGCGGCAAAGGAGGTAAAAAAATACTTAATGTTTTTTCCATGCAACAATATAAAAAAAATTTTTGAGAGAAGCAAGTTTTGTGCAAGGATGTTCTGGGATTTTTTGACTGGGGGAGGGAACTTTTTGAAAAAAGTTCCCTCCCCCAGAC
>CAYJHS010000136.1:0-7276 GCA_964369815.1 uncultured Desulfovibrionaceae bacterium | reverse complement strand
AAGCTGCCGACGCTCTGCGTCAAGCCATGCAAGATGAAGAGTGGGTGCAATTTTCCGTAGTGGAAGCCCTTACCAAAATTCGTGCCGATAGCGCCATTAACACCTTAGTACAATCCCTTAGCAGTTGCTCCCCCCTTGTGTCTTCGGTGATTATTGACGCCCTTGGAGAACTGAAAAACATTAAGGCTGTACCACTTTTACTCAAATTCATCGAAAAAGCACCAGAGGTGCTGCGTCACAAAACGGTTAAAGCCGTTGTGCAAATTTTGGGTGCTGAATCTCTTTGCCTTATCTCCGAAAAAGAGCAAATTAAATTCAGAAGCTACCTTGAAGAAGCACTCACTGACGAAGATGACGATGTCTTACAAATTGCACTCATGGGGCTTTCTAGTGTGGGTAATGCCAGTGCAACCAAGGCCATTATGGAGCTTCTAGAAAAAATACACCGTGAACCAGAAAGCGACATATATCAAGCTGCCATTGCTGCTCTTGCCGCCATTGGCTATAATGATGTTTTTGCAAGCTTCCTTACTGCAGAAAATCCCGTGGCTGTCCGCCTTGCCCTCACAGCTGCAAACCTTATGCAGGACAATAACTGCTCAAAAAAACTGGAAGAAATCTTCTGGAACTTGGACAGGGACAGTCAACGCCTTGCGGCACAATATTTAGCAGAACATATTGACGCTACCGACGCGGCGTTTATGCTGGAAATTTTAGAAAAAGATACCGACGAAAGCGTTATCAAAAGTGCCATTGCCTGCCTTGGTATACGTCTTGGCTATGAACAAGCCCAAGAAAAGATTTTCCAGTTCCTTGAGCACTCTTACACCGACGTAAAAGAAGTGGCCTTGGAGGCGTGTATCCACCTCCATACGCCAGCTCTTGCCGAAAAGTTCTTACAATGGCTCAGCGATGGCGATGACGAGCAGCGCATGATGGCTGTATATGCCCTTGGTGCCTTTGGCCTTACCGAAAATTACGCTGCCATAAAGCGTGCCCTTGACGATGACAATGCCTCAGTGCGTCAACTGGCCGTAGAAGCTTTTGCAAGGCCTGATGTGGGCTTGCATGAGCACATGGACACCCTACTCCCTAAACTTAATGACCCTTCACCGGAAGTGCGTACGTCCCTTATTGATGTTCTTGGTGCTTCCAATGATGTCAGTGTTGTTCCCTACCTTACCAACGCACTTAACGACGAAAATGACTGGGTGTGTATCCGTGCCATCGAAGCACTGAGTGAATTACACCCAGGAGATGAGCTCATTGACACCTTACTTGATAAAGCACAGAGTGCATCGCCCATGATAATACTAAAAATTATTGAAGTGTTAGGCCAAATTGGCGGCGAAAAGGCATTTAAGGCCCTCATAGACATGATGCAAAGTGATATTGGGGAAATCCAACATGCTGCTACTGAAGCTATTACAAAAATAAAGGCAGGCTAATTATGTCCTCATTATTCAAGCGCCCTACGACACCATTTAAGCAAGAGCTTAAAATATCAGATGAAGAATTCATCCAATTGCGTGATTTTATCTATCAGCAATGTGGCATCTTCATTGCTGAAAACCGCAAATACCTTGTGGAAAACCGCTTAAGCAATCGTATCAAAGAGTTAAAGCTCAAATCTTACTCAGAGTATTATAACTTCTTGCGCTTTGATGCTAGCAAAAAAACAGAGCTAAATCGCCTATTTGAAGTGGTTACCACCAACGAAACAAGCTTTTATCGCAACCCGCCACAGCTCAAGGTGTTTCAAGAAGTCATCATGAAGCAAACTCTTGATGAGTGCCGCAAGAGCGGGCGAAAACGCCTGCGCATCTGGTCTGCCGGCTGCTCCACCGGGGAAGAGCCCTACACCATTGCCATCATTTTACACGAAATATTAAAGACGGAAATTTCCTCTTGGGATATTAAAATCACTGCCAATGACCTTTCCGAAGCGGTGCTTAATGCAGCTCGCCAAGGGAAATACTCTGAGTATAGCTTGCGCACAACTCCTAAGGATATTGTTGCAAAATATTTCACTGAAAGGGATAAGGTCTACACCGTAAATCCCAACGTCAAACGTCTAGTGCGCTTTGGACAAATCACCCTTAATGACAAGATGCAGCTCTCTCGTGTGGAAAAGTCTCACGCAGTCTTTTGTCGTAATGTTATTATTTACTTTGATAATGACATGAAAAAACGTGTTATCAATGCCTTTTATGACAACCTCCTCCCTGGGGGAACATTGTCTATTGGGCACTCGGAGTCTTTGCACAATATTAGTCGTGCTTTTACACCGGCACACTATACAGGCATTATTGTTTATCGCAAAAAAGTATAAAATGGGCAACGCATGAATGCCAATGGACAAGACAAAACGCTAGGGAAAATTTTGGCCATTGCCAATCAAAAGGGCGGCGTTGGGAAAACCACCACCACTTTGACCCTAGGGACTGCCTTAGCAAAAAGAGGCAAAAAAGTTCTTATCTTAGATTTAGATCCGCATGCATGTGCGTCCCTACACATGAAACTCTATCCAGAAGAGCAAGAAGTTACTCTGCACGACTTGCTCCTTGCTGAGACACAGCACTGGCCTGCCATCTGGCAAAAACTTATAAAACCCGTGGGTAACGACGGGATTTGCTTTGCAGCGGGTAGTATTAGGCTGTCTGAATTAGAGTTGGACTTTCAAGAGCGTAAAGGCAAGGGCATGGTGCTGTCGCAAACTTTAGAGATTGTGCGCCCCCACTTTGACTTCATCTTGCTAGATTGTCCACCTCATGTGGGAATTTTGCTTGTCAATGCACTTGTGGCATCAAACTTGCTTATTATTCCCATCCAAACAGATTTTTTGGCACTACATGGACTTAAGTTGCTTTTTGATACTTTACGCACGTTAAATAAAGTATTGCCAATACCCATACGCTATAAAGCCTTGCCCACCATGTACGATAAAAGAGCAAGGGCATGTACTAAGGTACTAGAACTTATGCGTAATAAAATGAATACGGCTATGTTTGAAACAGTAATAGGGGTGGACACACGCTTTCGTGAGGCCAGTGCCCTTGGAACAAGCATCTACCATATAGCACCAGACTCTCGTGGGGCTTTGGCCTATGATGCTTTAAGTGAAGAAGTGTTGGATTTATGGTAAAAACACCCGAACAATATTTTCAAGAACAAGACTTCCAGTTGCCCACACAAAGTAATGGCGCAAATGATGTGGATTTGGGGCAAAACTCAGGTGGACAAAACAGTTCTTTTACTGCCGCAGAACAAGCTTTTTTGCAAAAGTATGTGGGAGTAGAAGGTGCAAAGTCCATGGGGCTTGACCTTGGCACAGTAAGCGAGGATATATACGCACAAATTCCCGACTTACCTCCCTTGGAAGAAGAGTTAAAAGGTTTGCCCAATTTACAGATTATTTTTTTCAAGGTGCAAAACCAAACCTACACGCTTCCCATTGAGGCTGTTACCGAAGCCATTCGCTATGAACCTGTGGTGCGCCTACCCATGACGCCAGATTTTGTAGCAGGAGTCATAAACTTGCGGGGCAGAATTACCCCTCTGCTTATTTTGGAAAAAATTATTTGTACTCATGCAAGAACACACTTTACCAAGGACAGCTTTATCATCATTTGTCAACGTAAAGGCATACAGTTTGGAATGATTGTAGACCGCATAGAAGACATGTTTTTTGTCGATCAAAAACATATCTCTTGGAATGTTGAAGCAGAAATTGGCGGTAGTGTAGAGTGCATTAGCGGCATCATAGAGCATGAACAAAAAGTATTTGGTATTGTTTCCATCGATAAAATTATTGACCACGTTCTACAAGTTAATTTTTAACAATATTCACACAGTTGAGGTACACTATGAGTAAGCACATTATGGTTGTTGATGACTCCAAAACCATCCGTAATCTTCTTGCCTTTGTTATGAAAGCTGAAGGCTTTAAAGTCACCACTGCAGAAGACGGCCTAGACGGCCTTGAGCAGCTCTATAACGGCGCACAGGTAGATTTAATTATTTCCGACATCAATATGCCACGCATGGACGGCTTTACCTTTATCAAAACCTTGCGGGAGCAAGACGCCTATAAAGACACCCCCATTATTGTTCTTTCTACCGAAGGACAAGAGAAAGATATACAGAAAGGTATGAGTTTTGGTGCCAACTTATATATGATAAAACCAGCACAACCAGAAAAAATGGTTCGAAACATAAAGATGTTGCTCGGATAACCGATAAGACTTTTTGTAGACGGATATAGACAGTTTTATCACTATAATTTTTGCAGCAAAGGTGTACTATGAGTCAAGATTTTATGGATGCTGAGATATTTGCGGATTTTATCATTGAAGCACGCGAACATCTTGAAACTATCGAGCCAAATTTGCTGGAGCTTGAAAAAAGCCCAGACAATCTTGATTTGATTAATGAAATTTTTCGCCCTATGCACTCGCTCAAAGGCGCGTCTGGTTTCCTTGGTCTTAACAGAATTAACCAACTAGCCCACAGGTGCGAAAACATCCTTGATGATGTGCGCCACGCAAAAATGACCCTCACTTCGGGTATTATGGATATAATTCTTGCATCCACTGACGCTTTGCGTCAAATGCTTGATGTGCTTGAAAGTAGCAACACCGATGAAGGTGTTCCCATTGAGGAACTCATCACGGAAATTGATACTCTTATGGAAAATAAGGGTGAACTCCCTCCACAAAGCGCTGCCCCAGCAGAAGCTGTGGAAGAGGTTCAAGCTGCGACCCTAGAGGAAGAAATTCCGACCGAAAATCACGATACTGCCGAAGTACCTACAGAAAATCCTGCTCCTGCCGCTGGCGGTACGGGAGAAACTGTTCTACAAAAGAGCTCCAAAACTCCCAAAGAGTGGATTTCTGCCTTTTCTCTCCTTCCAGAGTATAAATTGACAGCCTTTGGCGAAGGGCATCTCAAAGACTTTATTGATGAATCTCAAGAAATTGTTGAAAATCTTAATGATGGACTTCTCAGTCTTGAAAATGACGGTGAAGGACAAGAAGAGCTTATCAACGACCTTTTCCGTTTTTTCCACAACCTTAAAGGTAATAGCGGTATTATTGGCTACGAGCAAATCAATCATCTCACCCATGAAGCCGAAACGGTGCTTAACAACATGCGCCGTGGCGAAGTGAAGCCAAGCACCGACCTTGTAGACTTACTCCTCTTTGTAGTAGATATTATTGAAATTCTTGTACAAGCCATCGATGCAGCCCACGGCACCGTGCGCCCTCCGGACACAAGCCAAGTTCTGCACCAATTAAAAGAAGCTTTAGCTGGCGGAAAAATCATGCTACCTCCCGGTATGTATGAAGAAGTCCCCGCAGAAGGTGTCCCCGCCGCCGCAGAAGCTACTCCTAAAGGCGACGCCACCGTTACGCCCCCGCAAGTTATTGCCGCCGGCACCGATGACGACGATATACAAATGTTCCATAGCACTGTGGCACAGCAATTCGAAATCATTCGCTCCTGCATGGAAACACTGCAAAATGACAGTGACCACATGCCCTCCAAGGATGCTATCTATCGTTGCCTTATTGCAGTAAAAAATGCCGCATCCTTTGTAGAATTAGAAGATATTAAGGTCTATAGTGAACGGACTGCTGGCATTGTAGATTCCGCACGCAGTTCTGACATGGATTTCTCATTACTCTTGGATATGCTTTCTCAAGAAGTTGATATCATTAAAGAAATGGTTGCTAAGGTAGAAGGTTCCAAAGCCCCCGATGAAGGTACCACTCCTGCTCCAGCCGAAAATGCACCAGAAGCCAAGTCAGAAGAAAAAGCTCCTGTGGAAAAAGTAGAAGAAAAGCCTGCCGCTCCCGTTGCTGAACCAAAAGAAGAAAAGCCCGCAGCTCCTGCGCCAGCCGCAAAACCAGCTGCACCTGCTGCCAAGCCCGCCGCTGCTCCAGCCGCTAAGCCCGCTGCCGCCGCAGAAGCTAATAAGCCTGCATCTTCTACCATTCGTGTGGACCATGAAAAGCTTGACCATCTCATGAACCTTATTGGTGAGCTTATCATCAACCGTAACCGCTATACGCTCATTGCACGCCATTTAGAAGAAGCGCATTCCGATGCCGATATTTCACAAGTGGCACAAAGTCTTTCTGAAACAACCTATGCCATGGCACGTATTTCCGACGATTTACAAGATACCATCATGAAAGTACGCATGGTGCCGGTGGCTTCTGTTTTCTCCCGCTTCCCACGCCTTGTACGTGACCTTTCTCGTAAGAGTGGCAAGGAAGTTGACCTCGTTCTTGAAGGTGAAGAAACTGAGCTTGATAAAAGCGTTGTGGAAGTTATCGGTGACCCCCTTGTTCACCTTATTCGTAACTCCGTGGACCATGGCATCGAATCCGCCGAAGATCGCATAGCCAGTGGCAAACCCGTCAAGGGCAGAGTTGTTTTACGTGCCTTCCACAAAGGTAACTCCGTTGCCATTGAAATCGAAGACGACGGTAAGGGCATTGACCCCGAAAAAATGTGCGAAGTGGCTATCCGCAAAGGAATTATCACCCCAGAAGATGCCAAGCAATTGGACGACCGTGAAGCCATGGAACTTATTTTTGCCCCAGGCTTTTCCTCAGCCGAAACCATTACTGACATCTCCGGTCGTGGTGTGGGCATGGACGTGGTGCGCACCAATATTAAAAACCTAAAAGGTAGCGTAAATATTAGCTCAGAAATCGGTAAAGGCACTCGCTTTACTCTGCTCTTACCGCTAACCCTTGCCATTATTGACGCTCTCATGGTGACAGTCGCCGACGAAATGTATGCCATTCCGCTGGATTCTGTCTCTGAAACCACTAAAATTGATGCTGACCTACTTACCGATATCAATGGACGCAAAGCCCTGACATTACGCGGTGAGGTATTAGGTATTATTGAACTTTCTGAGATATTAAACTTACCACGCCCAGCAGAAGAGCCAGAAATGCTCTCGGTAGTGGTTATCCACGACAATGGGCGCAGGCTCGGCATCGTTGTAGATAGTCTCCTAGAACGTCAAGAAGTGGTAATTAAGCCGCTAGGCTCCTACCTTGGGGACTTAAAGGGTATTTCAGGCGCTACCATCATGGGTGACGGCTCGGTTATCCTTATTCTTGACCCACATGAAATCTATACGGTGTCTACCTCTAAAGCACCTATGGCTTAAATAATACATAGTTAGTATTTTTTGGGGAGGGGAGAGGAAAACTTTTGCTAACGCCAAAAAGATTTTCCTCTCCCCTCCCCAAAC
>CAYJHS010000135.1:0-7336 GCA_964369815.1 uncultured Desulfovibrionaceae bacterium | reverse complement strand
TTAGTTGGGATGTAATTGTGCAAAAACACCCACAGTTTTTCCATTTTTGCAAATAATATAACTATTTTCATGTATTTTCAAGTCAGCGCTTGACTTGGAGTAATATATGTTACCTTTCAATATAAAATTCATAATTTTCCCTTTTGTGCCTTAACATCAGATTTATTCATGTCCATTCATTACATGTAATGTAATAGCAAAGAATAAATAAGCCAAGTGGTGTTTTGTACCCTTTTTTATGAGAGGTTGTTAAACAGAGTAGGGTAAGTCCTTCTCCGTGTTGTCATTGTAAAAAATCAATAATTAGATTATGTAATGTAAACTCTGTTGACATATTATAAACAAAAAATTATATTTTTTGAAGTTAGTAATTACTTATATTTTAAAACATAGGGATAAGTATGAAAAAAACGTGTGCATTTTTTGCTGTTGTGTTGGCTTTTGTTGTTTTGTCTGGTGCTGTGGCAGTGGCTAAAGGTATTAAAGTGCAAAATGATACCAACATAAAGCTCAAAAGCCTTGAGTGCTTTGGTGAACACAGTGTAGAGCCAGACAGCCTTGTTCTTAAAGATTTAGCAGCAGGCAGTAGTGTTAATGCCCCCATTGCAAAGTTTCCGGAACATCTCTGCTCACGCCTTGTTTTAACCATGGAAAATGGAAGAAAGTGGCAATTTTTTACAGAACACGAGGTTGCCTCACTAGAAAGCTTTAGCTTTGAACTTAGCCCCATTTCTAGGCATAGTAAAGATACTGTACCTATGTATACAGCAAAAGCTGGTGATTATCTTGAGCAACAGGTGGCAGGGCTTCCTCTTTTTATTATGGCTCAATTCATTGGTATTGCCCCCTTGGAGAAATATAGTGAGTGGATAACTCCCAGAACAAAACTTGCAAGTGATAATGCTGACGTGCTTGCCTTTGCGGGATATACTTGGAATATAACGAAAGATAGTCTTGTAATAAAAAATAATACAGTAGAAAAAGTGCGCTTTGAGGTGCCTTTTATGATTACTCCTGCAAATATAGCAACTTTAGATAAGGACTTAGATAGTGGAAATTTTGAATTATACAACTTCATCGTTGACGGAGTAGAAAAAAGCACTGAAAAAAAAGGAGCTGATGCCATTGATGAAGCTTTTATGCAGTGTTCAAGCGCCAAAAATTGCCAAATAAATTTTTATAATAGTTCCAATGGGGCAGAGTTGTTCCTTCTAAATGGGCAAAGTATGCAATTAGAATTAAGTTCAGGCATTCCGTTGAAACTTTTTCGGATGAGGCAAGCAAAGTCTAATAAATAAAGTTTTTTCCCCATTGTATCTTATATTGAGAAGAACCATTAGATAAAAGTGATAAAATGAAAAAAAGTATAAATTTACGTGATTTTGATGTGATAGAGTTCAAAAATGATGTTATAGTTCTTAATGATTATATGTTTTTACATAAAGAAACTCCTAATGGACAGTTTGAATACCTTTTAGGTAATAGTATTATTAATGCAAAAAGCATTGCTACTTTTAAAAAAAATATTAAGCAAAATGTAGCTTTACAAAAAAAATATGGTTTTCAGTATAAGCATATAGTCTTTCCTGCAAAAGCAGTTGCATGTAAGCATATGTTTGCCGAGTTAGGCATTGCTATTTCTCCTATTTTTACTGAAAAGCATAAGCATCCTGCTGTTGTTTATGCAAAACTTGATACAGAATGCTTTGATGCATATGAAACGCATTGTAATGGAGTAGGGGCTGCAAATGCGATATTGCCTATTTTAGAAAAATTTCTTAAAACGCGCCTGCCTAAGCCTGTATATAAAACTTCTGTTGTCAATTGCGACCTAGCTAAAATGTATGATGAAAATGACAATAACAAAGAAAGAGTGGTGTTCTCTCATTTTGAAAATGTAGAAAGTGCTAGTGAAATAATAAGTACACATTCATGCTTACCAGGTACAAGTGGAACAGTATCGTACGCTATCAATAAAAATGCTCTCTTTGACAGAAGGCTTCTGCTTTTTGGTACCAGCTCCATTGGTATGGCTATGCGTATGTTTTCACATCTTTTTACGGAGGTTCTTTTTCTGCGTAGCACATTTATTATAGAGGATATTGTAAAGAATTTTCAGCCAGATATAGTGCTTACAGGAGGTGCCGAAAGATTTTTAATAAATTTGCCTAATGTAGATTTTCCTGTGCCACTTTTTTTACACTATCTTTCCCCTGAGGCCTTTAAGGATGCAAAGCTAACTGATAGAAACTTTAAACTTTTGAAACAACTTTTTACCATGAGCCGAGCGAAAAGAGTTCCTCCTGCAAAAGTTTCACCTTGGTATCTTATAAGAAATATTCTTATGCAACCGCTACTTAAGAAAAAAGCTTTTGCTCTATTTCAAAAAAAGAGGTTTCAAAAAGCAGAATCCATTGCTCGAAGTTTTATTGCCAATAATCCCCATGTAGCATGGAGCTATTATATTCTTGCCAAGGTGCAATGGAGCCGCAAAGCACGTATTTCAGCTCTTAGATGCATAGAAAAAGCTATTGCTCTTGAGCCAAATACACAATACTTTATAAAACTTAAAGACAAATATTTAGCAAAAATGGAAGAGTTTAATTGTTGTTCTTGATAAAGCTTTTGGAAAATAAAATATAAAATTCTCAAAAAAAGAAAGAAAGACAGTTTTCATTTTTTTATATGTATTTTTTTACTAAAAAATCACGTTGGTGTAAGTACTAACGCAATATATATGAAAGAAGAGCTTTATACGTAACCCTCATGTTTTTTTGAAAATACATCAAAATTTCTGCATACTCACAAAATGTGAGCATGTAGGGATCGCTTTGCTTTGTTGTAATGATTTTTGCTCAACTATTAAGCTGTTGCGAGGAATATAACGACGAAGCAATTCATAGAGTTTTTATTGCGTAGATGATGTTTTAATTATATAAAAAATATGAGTAAAATACTTGCGCAAGCTTCTTATGTTGTTTTGTTAAGCAAAAATTATTTTTAGGAGAATACTATGACAACTATTGCTATTGTAGGTGGTGTTATCGTCCTTATTGGCCTTTGGGCCATGATGACCATTAACGGTTTTAGAAGTAAGGAAATTAAGGTAGATGAGGGGCTTTCTGGTATTGAAGTAGCTCTTACCAAACGTTACGATTTATTAACGAAGCTTTTAAACGCCACAAAAGGCTACATGAAGCATGAAAAAGAAGTTTTTAGTGAAGTTGTAAATTTGCGTAATCAGATGACGGCTAATATGAGTATTGAGCAGATGAATACCGCAGAAAAACAAATGGGCAGTATGTTTTCTCGTCTCTTTGCCGTGGCTGAGGAATACCCTCAATTGCGCTCCAGCAATGTTTTTATAGAGCTTCAAAGGGGTATGCAAGATGCGGAAGAGCACTTACAAGCTGCCAGAAGATTGTATAATGTCAACGTTACAAGCTACAATACTGCCATTGCTATGATTCCTGCCAGTCTTTTGGCAGGCGGACGCCAAGCCAAAGTATTTTTTGAAGCAGAAAGTCACAAAAGAGCTGATGTGGAAATGACCTTTTAAGGTAGGGTCTTGCTATGAAAAATGAGAAAAAAGACCTCGATGAAGACTTCAAGGCTATTATTAGGAGAGAAAAAAAGCGTGTCCTCTGGGGTATTCTTGCAAGTATTATTGGTGCTTGTATAACGTATTGTGTTTACTATTATTTTGATAATACTATCGAAAATTTTAGTCTTACCAATATGACCTTAGGCCAAGATATTCTATTTTATACCAGTCTGTGTACTTCTTTTAGTGGCTTTGGCTTTTATATGGTGGCGGTAGACAATACTAAGAAACAGGTGGGAACCAACATTATTAAAAGTGCGTTAAATGAGGTTTTTGACTCAGTAAACTATTATCATGATGAACATTTAGCCCAATCTCTTGTTGAGAAAGCCGACATGGATTTTCCCTTTGACTGGGACCTTGTTTGGGGCAGTGACCTTGTTAAGGGCACATACAAAGGGGTGCATGTCATGCTGAGTGATGTACAGCTCTTAAAAAAAAATAACCCAAATAGCGGTCTTAGTGACACCATAACGCAATTTGAAGGTTTATGGATGGTTTGTGATTTTAAAAAAAGACTTTCCACCGAACTTCGACTTTATGAACGTAGCCGCTTTAGGGATTCCTTTAACAAAGGCTCTGTACAAACTGACAGCACATCTTTTAATAAACAATTTATTATTGAGACAAAGGTTCCCCACGAAGCTTTTTATATTTTAACGCCACATATGATGGAATATATTCAAGCCATGGATAAAAGAGCCAATGGCAACACTTATATGTGTTTTTTACGTCAAGGCAAGGTGCATATTGCCATTCATTCGGGAAGAAATGCTTTTGAAGTGAAAAATCTTCTAAGGGTCAACGTCGATAAACTTCGCAAGCGTTTTATTGGAGAGGTAAAGTATATAACTGATCTTATTGACGAACTTCACTTAGTAGATACATTTTTTGAAGAGAACAAAAAAAAGAAAAAATCGCCAAAGAAGCGAAGCAATCTGCATTAGTAGCGTTTTTGAGTATGGAGCAGGGGGCTCAAGAGGCTGTTTAAATAGAGCAAAAAACAAGTCTGATGAAGTAGATTGTACTTTTTCAAACATCTGTTATTGCTTTTTCAAGACTCCTGCATAATTAAAAATATACATTCACCATTATGGCCCAAGTTACGGCGTGTATCATGCAGTTATTAAAAATGGCCACGGCACCATTTTTTGAGCACGTCGCAAGGGCGGCTCAACTGTAGTAACGAGGTAATATATGTTAAAATTTATAGGCGAAATTAAAACACCCTATGTGACAGTGGATGATTGTCCTCGCAATATCAGTAAAGATGGGCCGTCATGCTTTTTGGTTCTTTACGAAGCATATCAAGATGGCTTAAAGGGCTTACAAGCCGGTGATAAAATTCTAATTTTGTATTGGTTGAACCTTTCTAAAGATGCGCCTATGGAGCAAAGCCCTCCTAATGGAACAGCTAAAAGGGGCGTTTTTGCTTTGCGCTCCCCTCATCGGCCAAACCCTATAGGGGCAGCCGTAGTCAAAATTGAAAAAATTAGTAATAATATGGTAGAAGTAAAAGGTTTAGATTGTGTTGACGGCACAAATTTGCTGGATATAAAACCCGCTATTATGGATGAAATGGGGAAGTAATATTTTATAACTGCTCACAGGGCTCTTTCCACATACGGGGGTTAGCAAAAGGTCCTGTGATGCTTGAAGAGGTTTTGCCCACTTGAGCCAAAACGTTTGGAGTCAATTCTCGGGCAAACCAACAATCAAGCGGTGCATTGGTTGCAACAGGAAAGAGCACTTCATGGGGCGTATTATAGCGACGAGCGTAGTGCATGGGGTCTCCTAGTACAAAAATAGCATCGGCTTGCAATTGCCTTTCTGCTTCTTCCATGAGCCTTGTAGCATAGCCCTTATTTTGATATGTTGGTAACACTGACAGGGGAGCTAAAATAAAGCACTTAAGGTGCGGTGCTTTTTCTAAAATTATAGGCGTATAGCAGGCATGAGCCACATCTTCATATATTATGGAAAAGCTCCCGTCGGCTATGAGGTCATTGGCTAAGTCAGCGTAGAGCTTTGCATGTTTTTCTGTGTATATACCACCGGCATGTAAAAATGCTTCGTACTGTACGTCCCAAGGTGTTTTCATTTTAGCCTACCTATCTTGAGTTTTTACTTTGCATGTATGTGTGCCTCTGTCATACCAAAAAATAACCTCACCGCAAATGGAACAAGTGCTTTCAATGATTTTCTTTTCGACCCATGTGCGTACGCCGTGGTCTTTCATATAACCTAAATCAGATATAACATTTGCATGGTGACAAATTCCGTTCTCCCAATGTTCTGTACTAAAATCTTTAAGTTTTTTGCAAGGGAACTTCTTGCATTCATAACAACGAACAACCTTGTTTTCTTTTGCGCAGTCACGAAAATAGCAATCAACGCAATGTTCGGCTACTATATGCGAAAAGCAACCATGGCATTCATTTTGATACAAACTACAATCTCCACAAAACAATCCGCAAATTGCAGCGGTGTTTTCGTCCACTTGATATTCTTTTTCACTCATATCGTTGTTTCTATCCATTATATAAATTTTGCGGTATATAGTCTATTATTCCGTTGATTACGACTAGAGCGGAACGACATCTAGGAATCGTCTATATCATAGTTGTATACCCTGCATTTCAAACCTATCGTCTATATTATTCTTGCCCCAGTCGTACATGGTGTTAAACACTGAAATGAGTGATTTTCCTTTTTCTGTGGCTGAATATTCTACACGTAAAGGCACTTCGGCAAAGCATTTTCTCTCAATCAATCCATCGGCTTCCAGCTCTTTGAGCTGATTAGTAAGAGTTTTTTGTGATATTTGGTGCACAATTTTTTTGAGTTCATTAAATCTTTTTGTGCCACTTGTAATAAGTGTATATAAAATGAGTGGCTTACATTTTCCACCAATCATCTTAAATGTTACCTCTATTTCGCAGTGGATTTTAATTTTTTCGTCCATAGTAGTTACCTCAAGTTCGCCTAGCATACTAAAAGTGCCTCATTGACATCATGGATGTTGATTTATATAAAATCACTGTAGAGTAATTTATGCTCTAAGAGTAAAAAAGTCAATGAAGGGTATATAAGCCAAAAATGGAGGATAACGAAATGAAAACTTTAATATTGTACGGTTCGCCATCAACGAATAGTCATACAAAAAAACTGCTCGATATTGCACTTGATGCAATACATGGAGATACTAAAATTTTAGATGCGTACCGAGCAAATATTGCACCGTGCCAAGATTGTAAATATTGTTTCCATAAAAATGGCTGTTCCATTAAAGATGATATGATTGAAATATATGAATATATACATGAATGCGACAATGTGATTATTGCATCACCCATGCACTTTGGTGTTGTGTCAGCACCACTTATGACGGTATTTTCACGATTACAGCCATATTGGTCCAATGAATTCATAAGAAAGTGCGCAGGCGATATTCCTAAAAAGAAAAAAGGCTTATTGCTTATGACTACCGGTGCTGATTGGATGAATATGGAATTACTTACCGAAGGGGTTACAAATACGGCCTTTCACCATCTCAACGCACAGTCGGTAGGGTCTGTCTATGCGAAACGAACTGACGATATTCCTATTCATAAAAATAGACAAGTAATTGAACGGACACGGTTTTTAGCTAAAGAATTAAGTATGTAATGCATTAATATTTAAACAGTGATTTATCAAAAAAAGCCTGTCTCTCATCAATGCGACAAGAGA
>CAYJHS010000134.1:0-7339 GCA_964369815.1 uncultured Desulfovibrionaceae bacterium | reverse complement strand
TGCCAGCGTTCATAAAAATGCCTAAAAGCTTGATCAAGTAGCCATAAAGCACTCAAATTTTTACTCACTTGCAGCACTCTACTTTCCAAAACTTGCGGCGCTAAGGAAGAATTTTTTTGCTGTACACCTGAAGCAATCAAAAGATACTCTTCCCCTTTTTGAGTATTTTCTTGCAGAAGAGTCAACCACTCCAAACGCATATCCAGTAAGGTTTTTTCTCCCAAATATTTGCGCATATCGACAGTAAGATGAGCGCTTTTGGGCTCAAGGCGCACACGCATTTTCACATCACCACGAGGTTCATGCTTTAAGTTTTGCACCTTAAAAAAGGGATTGTATAATTGAGATATGAGTGCCATTTGCATAAAATCTTCTTTAATACCAAAGGCTAAGACTTTATTGCTGGCAAGTTCCTTATGAACATCGCGTAACACTTGCAAATAAAGGATAGATTTTACAATGTTAACAGCGGTTTCGTTAGAGATGCCCTTAACGTGGGAAAAGGTCAATGACCTTTCGGGAAATTTTGCGACTGGCGCCGCTTGCTCGGTTTTTTGTGCTTGCGCTGCCTGCGCATCTTGCATAAATACACAAACAGAAAAGATAGTTATATGCAAAATAGCGACAAGCATGCAATAGCGTCCATGCTTAAGTAAAGATGCGCAACGCAAGACACAAGCCCCTGTGCGCATCCTTACTTTATGACTATCTCTCATGTCCATACAATGATGTTATGGTTTATTTCCATAACCCATGGCAGACGTTACTCTATTTACACCAGGCCGAATCATTTCTTGCACAGTACTTTGAATAAGCTCTGTGGCAGTGGAGGTGGAAATAATCCCTGCGACACTTTGGCTAGCAGAAATACTTTCTCTCAGCATAGGTGCACCGGCATTATTGCGTAAGACCACTTCCGCCATCATATTCACTCGTAATTCTGCCACTGAAACTTCCTTCAAAGTAGCCTCATTCACAGCGCCGGTAATAATATGTCCTGTGCCGGCTCGTCTTGCTTGTGCAAGGGTAGTGGCAAAAGAAACTTGAATACCACGGCGTGACAGGGCGTCAGCAAAAGAGCGGCTTACATATTCCGGAATAGAGCTTGTGCCCTCAAAAGTGGTGTTATTACTGCGAGTTCCAAGATGGGATTGACTACGCTTATCTGCAAAAAGCACCACAGCAACTTGTGGCGCGGTAGGAGACGGAAGTAATGAACTGTCTTTAGGGGGATATGTCAAAGGTACAGTATTATTAGGGCCACAAGCAACGCAGAACACTGTCAAACACACAAGCGCAAGTAATCGACTAATCATATGAAATTTCATGTAAAAACCTCCAAAACACAAAAATAATAATTCCCCACAACGAAAGCCAAAAGTTTAGACTCGTTCTAAAGAATGTCTACACTCTATACACCTTCGCCATTATTTGCAATAAAATATTGCACTAAATTACATATTTGATGCATGATATCGCACAATATTTTATGTAGGCTTGACTATGTATTTATTGTGGACGAAAAGCTGACATATGTATACTATGGCATGACACTGATTATGCAGACTACACAGACTAGAGGAAAAACACATGCTTGATTTAAAAACCATACAGAAAAATCCTGAAATACTTCGTGCCGCCTTGACCGCACGCAATTCTTCTTTAAATGTAGACGACTTTCTTGCCCTTGATGGTGAAAGACGCCGGCTTTTACACGAAGTGGAAGAACTTAAAAGCCAGCTTAATGCCGCATCAGCCGAAGTTGGACGGCGTAAAAAAGCCGGCGAAGACGCCCAAGAAGTGCAACAATCCCTCGGAGAATTATCCAAGCGTATCAAATCCTTAGATGTTGAAACAGATGCGGCTAAGCACAAGGTTGAAGAATGGCTTTTAGGCGTGCCTAACATCCCTCACGAAAGTGTGCCTGTGGGCAAGGACGAAAATGACAACCCCGAAGTGCACCGTTTTGGCACCCCGCCAAGTTTTGACTTTACCCCCAAGGAGCATTGGGAGCTTGGCACCGACCTTAAAGGGCTAGATTTCGAGTGCGGTAGCAAGCTGGCAGGCTCTCGCTTTGTGGTTTCCCTTGGCTGGGCAGCTAAGCTTGAACGAGCTCTCATTGCCTTTTTCCTCGATGAGCATGCCAAAAATGGCTATATTGAAGTGGCACCGCCCCTTCTGGTCAACCGAAAAACCATGACCGGTACAGGGCAGCTCCCTAAGTTTGAAGAAGATTTATTCCGCATAAAAGATTGGGAATACTATCTTATTCCCACAGCCGAAGTGCCTTTAACCAATTTACACGCTGACGAAGTCATGAGCGAAGATATGCTCCCTCGCGGCTATTGCGCACAAACTCCGTGCTTTCGCTCTGAGGCCGGTTCCTATGGCAAAGACACCAAGGGACTCATTAGACAGCACCAATTCTATAAGGTGGAAATGGTTCGCTTTGCGCACCCTGACGACTCCTATAATCAGCTAGAACTCATGCGCAGTCACGCCGAAGCCTTGCTAGAAAAGCTCGGCCTTGCCTATCGTACCATCGTACTATGCACCGGCGATATGGGCTTTGGCTCCACGAAAACGTATGACCTTGAAGTCTGGCTCCCAGGACAAAACACCTATAGAGAAATTTCATCCTGCTCTAACTGCGGCGATTTCCAAGCACGACGTGCTGATATTAAGTTCCGCCCTGCCGGCGGCGGTAAACCCCAATTTGCCCATACGCTTAACGGCTCCGGCCTTGCAGTGGGACGTGCCCTTGTGGCTATCTTAGAAAATGGCCAGCAAGCCGACGGCTCTGTCGTCTTGCCAGAAGTTCTTGTGCCCTACATGGGCGGCATGAAGGTCATTGAGAAGGTTTAATTATTTCTTATGGGGGGAAACTTTTGTGAACAAAAGCTTTTTCCCCCAGCCCCCCTTCAAAAAACTTTAGATGCGGCTATGTATCATTTTTTAAACGTACATCTTGCCGCAACAATATTCACCATCATATATTTTCAAAGATTTTTGTAGAGAATAGATAATTGGCGCGTTTTGCGGGGGGACTGGGGGGTGCTTTTTGGCGCTAGCAAAAGCACCCCCCAGAAAAATTTTTGACGTAGCAGACGCCTCTTTTTCAAGGGCTTATATAAGAGCTTTTTATAAATAAGTGGAGTATGCATCGTGAACAAAGAAAAATCCATTTTTGCGAAAGGAACATACTCTTACGGTATTTGACTGTAGCAAAAATGGATTTTGATGCCGTTATCGGCCACAAAACGCTTATTTATGTAAAGCTCTTTAAGCTTCGGCTTGATTTTTGAGCGCCTCTGCTTGATAATGTGTAGTGAGGGAATCCATAAGCCCTGCAATATCGCCTTCCATGATTTTTTCCAAGGAATACAAAGTCAAATTAATACGATGGTCAGTGCAGCGCCCTTGTGGGAAGTTGTACGTGCGGATACGCTCTGACCTGTCCCCTGAGCCTACTTGCGCTTTGCGGTCGGCGGACATAGAGGCATTTTGCTTTTCTTGTTCTGCCTGTAAAATGCGGGAAGCCAGCACCTTCATGGCGGAGGCTTTGTTCTTATGCTGACTTTTTTCGTCTTGGCACGTGACCACAGTACCTGTAGGAATGTGGGTAATACGCACGGCAGACTCAGTTTTGTTTACGTGCTGTCCACCGGCACCAGAGGCACGATAGACATCAATGCGCAAGTCGTCGGGGCGAATATTAATATCTACTTCATCAGCTTCTGCCATAACAGCCACGGTGGCAGCTGAGGTGTGGATACGCCCTTGAGTTTCTGTGGCAGGTACACGCTGCACACGATGCGTACCAGCTTCAAACTTCATTTGGCTATATACACGGTCGCCGGAAATAAGACAAATTACTTCCTTATAACCACCTGTATCAGAAGGAGATTCACTCATGACTTCTACTTTCCACCCCTTCACTTCGGCATAGCGTGTATACATACGGAATAAGTCCGCCGCAAAAAGAGAAGCCTCATCCCCACCGGTGCCGGCGCGGATTTCAAGAATAGTATTTTTCTCATCTAAAGGATCAGTAGGCAGGAGAAGAATTTTGAGCTGGTGCTCAATTTCTGGCATGCGCTCTTTAGCAAGGGCAATTTCTTCTTGTGCCATAGCACGAATATCGGCATCGCTGTCTTCTAAGAGGAGTGTATTTTCTTCCATTTGCTCACGTAAAGAGCGGTGCTCACGAAAGAGCGTTACCACCTCACGTAAATCTGCATGAGATTTTGTGAGCTTACGATAGCGGTCTTGGTCTTCAAAAACATCGGGCTCAGCAAGCTGTGCTTCTAGCTCCAAATATTTTTTTTCCAAACTTTCAAGCTTGGCAAACATGGCAATTCCTTTGTATATATAGTAAAAAATGATTATCTACAATGAAACATACATTTTCTCACCGTATAGATGCTACGTATGCACATATATGTGAGGGCACTTTATCAGCTATAAGCACCAACAACAGGCGCTTCCAAAAATATCAAATGCAAAGAAGGCGAAGTTTTTTGCGCAAAGAACATGCCTAGACACGCGGTATTGACTAGAGCAAAAAACATTCCTGACGCCGAGACGGTGCCTTTTAAAACGCCTGTTTACACCATAGGGCTATAATCAACAGGACGTACCGACTCTGGGCACTCATCCCCAAGTGCTTCATGCAAGGCCACAATGGCCACTTCCAACTGGTCATAATGCGGTTCATAAGTAGTGAGCTTTTGCAGCACAAGACCAGGCGTTCGTAAGATTTTCCCAAGTGTTGTATCGCCCATGCGTGAGGCCGCATGAATAAGCTCATAAGCTAAAGCCGCAATAGGCACCATGAGCACAAGCTTAAAAAAGATGGTAACCACATGTTTAAGCACTTCACTCTCAGGCGTCCAAAAATACATAAGCAAGGGCACAAGCACCGCATGCAAAATAATGGAGATACAAATAACGAAAAGCAAAAATGTAGTACCGCAACGAGGATGCAAGCGACTCATACGCATGGCTTCATAGGCCGTAACCTCGCCCCCGCTTTCAAAAGCGTGGATGGTTTTATGTTCTGCCCCGTGGTATTGAAAGACCCGCCGAATGTCCGGTAGCAGGGAAATCGCTAAAATATACCCCACAAAAATAGCACACTTAAAGAGACCATCCCACAAATGAAAGGACAAACTCTCTACATTACCCCCGATACCAAGCCACGTCATAGCATAGGATAACAAATGCGGCACCACCACAAAAAGCACTAAAGCCATGCCAAGTGCCACTATCATGGTGACTACAATATGCCACGTTTCCAGTTGCTCATCTTCGCCTTGGGCAGCTTGCTCAGCCGAGCGATTAAGAGCCTTGATGCCGTTGACCAAGGTTTCCAAAAGCACAGGAAAGCCACGTAAAAAACGTTTTTTAAGTAATGGGTGATTAGTAAGTGAAAACCATGGCTTACGTTCAGCAACAATGGTACCGTCAGGGTGACGTACAGCAAGGGCATAATGGTCTTGATGACGCATCATAACGCCTTCCATGACCGCTTGACCACCCACCACAGGACACGCTTTAGCCACAAGGCCAAAAAGCCCATAACGCACGATGCGTGAGGGAGGATTTTTCATAGAACCTCAAAAAACCTGCGCTACAAAAAATACGCAGAGTATACCTTGCCCTGATGTATGGAATAAGCCCTTTCACTACAGGGCAATGGCAGTGTAGGTATAGGCTTTTACACAAAAGCCTATACCACAAACTATAGTGATAAAATATGCCTATTTGCCATCAAATTTAGCATATTTCTTACGGAAGCGGTCAATACGACCAGCAGTATCCAAAAAGCGTTGTTTGCCTGTGTAATAAGGGTGACACTGGGAACATACTTCCACAGCGATGCTTTCGCCCTTAGTGGTTAACAATTCTTCTTCATTGCCGCAGGCACAAGAAATTTTGGCCTTAAAGGTCTTAGGATGGATGTCTTTTTTCATTTTCATTACCTCGCATTGTAAAGGGAGAATTATTTAAACTCTTTTCACATAATAAGCAAGGGAAAAATGCAAAAAAAAATTATTACCTATTTCATTAGGTATTTTTAAAGTTTTAGGCTCTAATTGCGATTGCCATACGCACCATCGAAAAATGTATTTTTTAAGTGTACCTATTTTTTCTAATCCAACACAAGCTTAATTTTGCCTATCATGAAAATTTTTCTTTCTGCATTATAACTTATAGAAAATTTAAACGATAATTACAGCTTCACGACACGAAATATCAAATGACATCGGGTCATGTTCTTGGCAAGGATGCAAAAAGCAATTGCGTCGATGAAGCGAAGCTGAATTGATACACGTTTTTTGCGTCTTTGCTAAGAACACAACCTTTACCTCCCCCCCACACACAAAGCTTGAGCATTTTAACAAAAGAAAGTATACACGCCCCATGAAAGCCAAGAAAAACATTACACCGCATGCGCCAGATGCGTCTACAAACCCACATATTTCTACTCCGAAGACAAGTAAGAGCAAGAAAGTTCGTGCCGACCAGCTCCTTTTTGAGCAAGGCCTTGCCGAAAGTAGAGAGCAAGCCAAGCGCTATATTATGGCGGGGCAAGTGTATATTGGCGATCCACCGGTGCTGGTCACGAAGCCTGGGCATGCCTATGTACCCTCCACGCTCTTTCAAGTCAAAGGTGTTGAGCGCTTTGTGAGCCGTGGTGCGTATAAGCTCCTCACCGCATTAGAGCATTTTCACCTCGACGTTACAGACTATATTTGCCTTGATGCCGGAGCGTCTACGGGTGGTTTTAGCGATTGCCTTTTACAGCATGGAGCGGTGAAGGTCTATGCCGTGGACGTAGGGCATGGGCAGCTACATGAAAAATTGCGCCAAGACCCTAGAGTTATTAATTTAGAAAAAACCAATTTACGTACAGCCGCACAAGAGCTTATTCCCGAAAATGTGGACATGATTGTGGCGGATGTGTCCTTTATATCCTTAACTATGGTCTTACCTCCTTGTATGACGTGGCTTAAAAAGGGGGGAAAAATTGTGGCACTTATCAAGCCACAATTTGAAGTGGGCGCACACCAAACAGATAAAGGTATTGTGCGTGACCCAGAATTACAACAAGAAGCCATTGATAAAATAGTAGATTTCTGTAAAAAACAATTACAATTGCACTTTGTGGGCATTGTACCTTCGGCTATTTTAGGCCCTAAAGGTAATCAAGAATACTTGGCTTTGTTTGAAAAATAATGTACGATTGCGGCAATATGTAATTTAAACAACTGGGCTTCGTCGCATTTAAAGTTTTTTGAAAGGGGGGTCTGGGGGGAAAACTTTTGTTCACAAA